>DATIKD010000299.1:0-4733 GCA_035477965.1 Dehalococcoidales bacterium
TACCACCGCTGTACATCTGCTTAAAGCAGGCGACCATGTCATCTCCGGTGAAGATATCTATGGCGGAACTTACCGGCTGTTTGACAGTGTATTACGAGACCACGGCATCCAGTTCTCATTTATCCGCATGAATAGCCCGGAGGCTATTGAATCCGCTATCCGGCCTAATACCCGCATGATCTGGTTCGAATCACCCTCCAATCCTTTGCTGAATATCATCGATGTAGAAATGGTGGCTGCTGTGGCCAGGAAACACCATATTATTTCAGTCATGGATAATACTTTTGCCACACCCTACTACTTGCAGCCGCTAAAGCTAGGGGTGGACCTGGTGGTACACTCCACTACCAAATATCTGAACGGCCATTCCGATGTGATCGGAGGAGCTATTGTTACCAGTACTCCGGCTCTGAGCCAAAAAGTCCAATTTCTTTTAAACGCGCTGGGGACTTGTGCCGGACCTTTCGATTGCTGGCTGGTAATCCGCGGGCTGGCCACACTGGCAGTCCGGATGAAGCAGCATGAAGCCAATGCCGGGGCGGTTGCCGGTTTTTTGGTAAAACAACCGGAGGTGGAACGAGTCTATTATCCCGGATTGAAAACCCATCCCGGGCACGATATCGCTCAAAGACAAATGAAAGGTTTTGGCGGGGTGGTTTCGTTCGATATCAAGGGAGGTCAGCCGGCGGCTCATCGTTTCCTGAGGAAAATCCAGGTTTTCTCCCTGGCAGAATCGCTGGGCGGGACAGCCTCTCTAGCTGAGTACCCGGCTACTATGAGCCATGCCTCGATGACCGCTGAAGCCCGGTCTCAATGCGGGATAGGTGACGGCCTCATTCGACTTTCAGTGGGTATCGAGAACATCGATGACCTGCTTAAAGACCTGCAACAGGCATTAGCGGGTTAGGCGTGTTGACACTCCCAAATTTTTATGATACTCTATTAAGTATGTTAGTTGACTATTCTGATTATATTAGTCAACAAAGTAAATGCAATAACTCAAAACCGTTAAAACCATGGAAAAAAATAAAGATAAATACCCCGAATTTATACGAGATATTCCCGTTGGAGAAATTGTACGCTCCATTACCGGCATTCAGCATGGCAGCGTGCAGATCCTGATTCAGGATTCCAGGGTGATTCAGATTGATAGAACTGAGAAAAAGCGCGTCAGTTACCGGGCCGAATCCGATTATTCGATCTAGCAAAATAAACGCGGGACAGAATACATAAATGTTTAGTTACCCAAAGCCAGGTTACCGGTGGTCCTGTACCAGGCGGGATATGTAGATAAAACGTATCCCGCTGGCTGAAAACTAGAATTTAACAAAATATTGAGCTGACCAGAAAACTGGAGGCCAACCTATTCAAGGTTGGCCTTTTTATTTTGGCGGAAATAACTAACAGGAAAGGAAAAAATATGAAGAACGGCAAAACAATTCGTAAAAAATTCCCAGCCCGGAGCGCGCTAATAGCACTGGTAATTACACTCGCAGCGATCCTGGTGGTGGGTTGCGGCAGTCCATCTCCTGCCGGTGTAACCCAAACAACGCCAACGCAACCTGCCAGTACCCCTGCTCAACCTTCAATAACGCCCACGGCCCAGCCTTTAACGAAACTGATTGTGGCCGATGCCAGGTCAACTCATCACCTGAACCTGTATGTCGCCCTGGAAAAAGGAATCCTGTCCAAATATGGGCTGGATGTAGAGATCAAAACGGTGGATGAATTAACGGCTGCCCGCGATGCTGTGGTGACTGGAGCGGCTGACGTCTACTGGTCCTGCCCGACAGCAGCCATATCCGCCATTGCCGGCGGCGCTCCCATAAAAGTAATCGCCCAGGTAAAAGAGCCCTGCACATCAGTGCTTTTAGTCCCTAAAGATTCTCCGATTAAGACACTGGCAGATTTAAAGGATAAAAATATCGCCGGCATTTCTCCCTCCTGCGAAGCGGTTATCAGCATATCCGTGGCCGCCAAAAAAGCCGGTGGTGAGTTTACCCTGTCCAGACTGGCCGGTGGTCCGGCAATCACGGCTTTGGATGCCAAACAAGTTGATGCCGCCATTCTGGAAGAGCCGCATGCCAGTATCGCTGAACTGAAGGGCTATGTGGTACTTTTCCGTGAGGTTTCACAGGGTATTCCTTGCCGTACGATTAATGCCAGGGCCGGTTACCTGTCCAGCCAGCCAGACGCCTTAAAGAGACTGGTAAAAGCCGTTGATGAAGCTAATAGTTTGATATTGGCGAATCCCCTCGCACAAGATATCGTGGCCATCGCCGCCAAATATACCGGAGCACCAGAAGGAGCTATCTTAAACGGGAACAAGAGATTAGGGTTCACAATATACATCAACGAGCCTGGTTATGCCGCCCTTATAGACACTTTGCTTGAGCTGAAAACTATTAAAGAGAATCCCGGGACGAAGATTTACGCCGATGAATTCAAAGGCATAACCTGGGGGCTTGCTCAGCGGCCGGTTAAAATATCCACTGATGCCAATGGTAATGCTACAGTCACTTCGCTTAGATAACAGGACCCTGTAAGGAGACTCAAATGAATAATAAAAAATGGTTAGTTTCAGTTTTAATGGCAAGCCTTCTGGTTTCTGCGAGTCTCCTGAGTTGCCGGAACGCGGGGAGCGAAAAGGGGATCAGGATCGGTTATATCAATTCTCCTCTTTTAGCTCCCCTCTTTCTGGCGCAAAACGAAGGCTGGTTGGAACAGGAATCTTTACAGGGTAAACTGGTCAAACTGGGCAATTCGGAGGATATCGGTTATGCCCTGCTGGCGGGCAGTCTGGACGTGGGGTTCATCGAACCAGAGATAGCCGAAATATTCCTGGAGAATAATGCTGACCAGGGTTTTAAATTGGCCGGCACGATCAATTTCCCCTACGGAGCGGCTTTGGTTGTACGCAAAGATGTTAACGTGAGATTGACAGAACTGGCAGGGATGACCATTGCGGCGGATGATCCTGGCTGTTCCTTGCTTGAAGATCTTAAAAATGCACTGAAAAAACTGAATGTAGACATAGACGCAATTAACTTCGTTTATATTGAAGAAGATACCATGTTGCCAGGTTTGGAAGCCGGTAAGGTAGACGGGATCATAACCAAAAGCTCTTATTCATGGCTGGCACAACAAAACGGGCACAAGATACTTTACCAGAACTGGCAGGTTAAGCCGAGTGAGACTGATGTTTGCTGCGCCCTGTACATTGCCCATGTAGATTATTATTTGATTGTCAGGGATATGGAAGCCGGAGTCCTGAACCCCCTCTTGGCGGCGCTCGACCAAACCAATCAGCTTGCTCCGGAGAAATCCCGCCAGGCGATCGTAAAATATACGGGTTTCCCCGGGGATGCTCTGGAAGGGGCTCCGGTGGCTAACTTTTCCAGAGTCTCTGACGATTTAAAAGCGAATCTTAACGAAAACTGGATATGGAATAAATGATAAACGCCGATTACGCACAATTTGAAACCAGAGGCTGGCGCAAGGTCTTTAAAGAATCAGGGGCCTTTTTTAAAAATGCTTTCGGAAGCATCCTGACTCGGGAGTTCCTGACCGTGGCTATCCCCCTTTTGGTATTATGGGAAGCCCTGCCCAGACTGGGGGTTGTGCCCTCTACCCTGGTACCCGTGCCTTCGGCAGTAGCGGTAACCTTTTGGGACCTGTTGACACAACATGAATTGCTTTGGCACGTTTCTAGTAGTCTGTTCAGATTTCTCATAAGTCTGTCTCTAGCCCTTTTGTTGGCTTTTCCCATCGGTATCCTGATGGGTTCCAGTGTGTTCATCCGAAAACACGCTCTACCGATATTTCAGATATTAGCACCTATTCCGCCGCCGGCCTGGGTGCCCATTACAATTATCGCTTTAGGGGTGGGTTTACCCATGCAGGTATTTCTCATATTTCTGGGCATGTTCTTTCCAATCCTGTTCAATACTTATCAGGGCGTAAAAGATACAGATCCCAGATACCTGGCTTCAGCGCGAGTTTATGGGGCCAGCGAACTAACCCTGATTACCAAAATTTTCGTCCCGGCCAGTCTGGGTTACGTGATAATGGGGGTGAAAATCGGCATCGCCATGGGATTAGTCATGCTGGTAATTTCGGAGCTTTACGGGGCTTCCAGCGGTATCGGCTGGTTATTGGCGGAATCAAAGGATTTCTTCCGAATAGATAGAATGGTAGTTTGTATGTTAATTTTAGGGTTTATCGGGTGGTTCTTCATTGAGATAATGAAATACGTTGAACTCAAACTAGCCGCCTGGAAATTTATCAGGTAGAAGAAAATGATAGAAGCAAAAAATATTACCAAGTTTTTCTCAATCGTGAACCCGCGAGGTTTGGCTGAGGGTTTGACGGCTGTTGTATCATCATCCCTAAAAATAGCGGATGGAGAATTCATCGCATTAGTCGGACCATCAGGCTGCGGTAAATCTACCTTCCTGGAAATTTTGGCAGGGTTACAGGCCCCCACGGAAGGTGAAGTTTTTATTGACGGGAAGCTGGTGCTGGAACCCTTGCCGGGAACTCGCAAGGAAATCAAAGCCTACCAGAAGAAATATCAGTATTTGTCACCCATAGCCAATCACCCGTTTCGAGATACTCCCAAATTTGATATCGCGATGATTTTCCAGGATTACAGCATATATCCATGGATGACCGCTCTTGATAACGTAGAATTTACGCTTAAGCTGAGGGGTGTACCGGTCAAGAGCCGCCAG
>DATIKD010000300.1:0-4037 GCA_035477965.1 Dehalococcoidales bacterium
ATTTCATTATTTTAGCCACCGCTTTATCCTTGGCCGGCTGCATTTCGGGTTTCAATTCCTGCTGAAGACCAAAAATAAGATAAGCTCCCACTACTGCCCCGCAGGTCCCGCCGGTATGGCCCATGCCGCCGCCGAAACCCATGGTCAACCTCAGGGCTGTGGCGCGGTCCAACCCCAGTTCCTCACAAAAAGCCAGCAAGACCGATTGGGCGCAGTTCATATGTTCTTTTAAAAGGTAGTTAACGGCCGTTTCACCGATGGTTGTCATTACATTCTCACTTATTCAAACTCTTACTTGCTACTTTAAAGGCATATATGAGCATTAGTCAAGAGTAATCAAGTTGATGGTCTAATATTGACAAATTTAAATTTAGTGCTATAATAATATTAAAATTATTAATAGCTATATTGATTAAATAAATATCTTCTGATTAACTGGCCTTAAACCGGCATTTTAAGATTCCGCCGGATATAGCCAAAATAAGGGAAAAAGGGGGTAGAACCGATGCCTCAGGACTGGCAGGATTTAACTTCCTTAACCGGTAGTGCGGAAATAGTGGTTGAAAGGGTGCGCCTGATTAAGAACAATATCCGGATTGAGGGAGAATTTGAGTTGCCTCCTCTGGCCCGGCTTTCGGCCGAGGACCAGGTCTTTATGATGGCTTTTGTGCGCTGCGATGGTTCCATTAAGGAGATGGAGAAGATCTTCGGCATCAGCTACCCGACGGTAAAAAGCCGCCTTTCGCGCATTGCTGCCCAGTTTAAATTTGTGGAAACACCGGTAGCAGACCACCGGGAGGATGTATTAAAGTTGCTGGAAGCCGGATCGATCTCCCCGGCTGAAGCTATTGAGAGGTTATCGCGATGAATATTCCCCCTATGCTGATGAGATTGAAAATTATCAATAGTGAGCACCATATCAATTTGTGGCTACCGCTGTTTCTGGTCTGGATCGTCCTGTTGGTAATCGCCATTGCATTGTCACCGATAATTTGTATACTGGTGCTCATTTTATGGCCACTGGGTTGGGGTGAAACACTACTCCTGGCAGGTCCGGCGGTTTACCGGTTGATATGCTCTGCCAGAGAGCTTTCTATTGATATCCGCCAGCCGGGAGAAATTGTGCAGATCTATTTTAAATAAAAAATCAATGGCGAGAAGCGTCTTTCAGGCTTAAGCTGAATTTAAGATGACTCTCGGGGAGGAAATAATGGGTAATAATCAGACGAAAATCCTGGAAATGCTGGCAGCCGGTAAAATCAGCGTAGCCGAAGCTGACAGGCTGCTCTCTCTGACCGGCACAGAAAAACAGGAGAACAAAAAATCACCCAAATATTTAAGGGTGCAAATCACCCCTTTGAATGAAGACAATGAAGCTGTTGGCGGACAGCGAGTAAATGTGCGGGTACCCGTGTCCCTGATGCGGGCCGGGATCAAACTGGCATCTATTATACCCCCCAGTGCGTATAATGATGTCGATGCGGCCCTGAAAGACAAAGGCCTTCAGATTGATTTACGCGATATCAAACCGGAAAATATTGAGGAACTCATAACCGCGCTGGGAGACCTGGAAGTCAATGTGGAAGACAAAAACAGCCGCATACAGGTCTTTACTGAGTTTTAAGTTGATTGGCGGGGCGAATAGGCAATCACCGGTTAAGGAGCGAAGTCCACCATAATAGCCTGATGGAACCGCAACGGTCTTGCTCGTGTTTTATGTTTCGTAATGAACAAGGCCGGGTATTCTTTCTTCAAGGGGTCCGTCCATTAAAAAATTTCTGCTCATCTGGATAAGCCAGGCTTTTGCCGGACCGGTCACGGATGCCATTGGGATTGGCCTGTTATATTATATCTGCGGAATTGCCATTCTGGTTACCGGTGCAGCCTGTTTCTTTATTCCGGCCATTATGAATTTAGAGACCAACTCCGGAATCCGCCCGGTGGTCCAGGACTCGCGCTCCGCGAGATGAATGTGAAAACCCTGAACATGGGCCGGAGGATGAAAACAGCTCAGAGACTGCCTTAATTGGCAGAATCAGGGGATGGGCCGGCAGAACGCTTCACCCACCCGTTTTTATAAACAATCAGGGGCAGAGTAACCAGCATGACCACCAGCCCGATGACCTGGGCATCATGCAGACCGAAGATCAGGGGAGAGCCTTCCCGCAGGAAATCGCTGCCAAAGCGCCAGGCGGCATACAGAAAAAGGTAAAGATAAAAAATGGTACCTTCTTTTGTGAAACGCCCTCTAAGACACACCAGCACAATGAAAATGATCAGGTTATAAATGATTTCAAAAACTTGAGTGGGCAGTACCGGAATTCCGTTAGGGGCAAATGATTCCGGGTGATTGTAAATCACCGCAATAGGGCTGCGCGACTCAATGCCGTAACAACAGCCCGCGATTGTACAGCCCACCCGGCCTATTGCCTGCGATAAAATAATCCCGGGGGCAATCAGGTCCCCAAAAAGCGGGAAGCGAAACTTCCGGCTGACTTTGCTGTAAATCCAGATACCCAATGCGGCACCCAGCACAGCGCCCCAGATGGTCAAACCCTGTTGGCTGAATATCTGGGCAGGGTGTTCCACATAATAACTCCAGGCACTGATGACGTGAAGGATTTTAGAAAAGAAAATACCGGAAGGTATCCCCACAACGGCAGCCATAAAAACCGCATCATAGCTGATTATTCGCCGTTGGCTGTTTTGCCAGATGACCCAGGCCACTACGGTTATAACTGCCAGAGCCACCATCAAGCCGTACCAGCCGACTACCAGCGGACCGATTTCAAAGATAATGGGATCAATATCCAGGTAGAATACGCTGCGCATAATTTTTTCTCACCAATCAGGCATGGGTGGTGTCCCGTAATCTCCGGCCCCGGCAGTCAAATCCCTTATCGGGTAAGTTTTCAAGAAATTCTCTATCCCCCGCTCAGGGCTTCCACAAAAGCACGGGCATTAAAAGTTTCTATGTCTTCCAAATGTTCACCTGTCCCTACGAATCTGACCGGAATCTTCAACTGGTCGCAAATGGCCAGTGCGATTCCGCCTTTGGCAGTCCCATCCAGTTTTGACAGAAATATCCCGTTAATGCCGGTAGCTTCAGTGAAACTTTTGGCCTGCGCCAGTCCGTTTTGGCCGGTAGTAGCATCCAGAACCAGTAAAATATCATGGGGAGCGGTGGTATCGGTCCGGGAGGTGACTTTTTTAATTTTTTTCAGTTCTTCCATAAGGTTAAATTTGGTATGCAGCCGGCCGGCGGTGTCGATGATTAAAATATCCGCCTGACGGGTTTTAGCGGCGGCCATGGCATCATAGACCACTGCCCCCGGATCGGCTCCAGGCTGATGAGCGATAACATCAACCCCTGCCCGTTTTGCCCAGGTTTGCAATTGGTCGATAGCCGCTGCCCGAAAAGTGTCCGCAGCCGCCAGTATTACGGTTTTGCCTTCATTTTTAGCCTGAAAAGCCAATTTCGCAATGGAAGTGGTCTTACCTGAACCATTGACCCCGATAACCAGAACGACTCTGGGGGATACCATCACCTGAGGGGCTGAATACGGAATATCCAGAATCCGGATCATTTCATCCTTTAACACTTCCCGCACCTGGGCGCCATCTTTCAACCGTTCTTGCTTGACTCTCTGTTTGGTATGCTGAATCAGTTTTTCGGCAGTCTCCATCCCTACATCGGCGGCTATCATCAGTTCTACCAGTTCATCCCAAATTGCATCATCGATGCCTGGACGGTCGAAAAGCCGCATGGCTTTGGAGAACCAGCTATCTTTAGTGGGCTGTAAGGCCTTTTTAAACAAATTCTTAAACACCGGCAAGACTCCCTGAGGTTATCCAGTCAGATTAATAACCCAAAATTCATTCATTCTTGTTTTTACCCTGTTCCTTCACTTTAAAGCTTTCATTTCAGATTGGCAAATATCAGGTAAGGAGAAATGGGAATCCTGAATCTGTTTCAATAAGACTCGAGCGCAATCGAGGCTGCTAGCGGGGTTTTTCGTTGTCATCCTGGAAGCCTC
>DATIKD010000301.1:0-2905 GCA_035477965.1 Dehalococcoidales bacterium
GCTGTGGATGCGGCGGCCAATAGTGATTATGCCCTGGTGTTCGCGGGTTTGAATGAAGAGTGGGAAAGTGAAGGATTTGACCGTAAAGACCTGAAAATGCCTGAACCGCAAAGCCAGTTAATCAAGGCTGTGGCTGCAGCTAATCCCAACACCGTAGTGATTTTAAACAACGGTTCTCCGCTGGAAATGTCCGACTGGTTGGACAGTGTTCCGGCAGTGCTTGAGACCTGGTTCCCGGGGCAGGAATGCGGGAATGCTATGGCCGATGTTCTGTTTGGCAGAGTTAATCCGGGTGGAAAATTGCCTGATACTTTTCCCAAAAACCTTTCCGATCACCCTTCATTTCCCTTTTATCCCGGCTCCCGGGATAAAGTCCTCTATGGCGAGGATATATTTGTAGGTTACCGCTATTTTGACAAAAATAACGTTGAGCCGCTATTTCCATTTGGCTTCGGCCTGTCATATACTGAATTTGAATATTCCAATCTGCGCATTACGCCGGAGAAAGCTTCTGCCCACGAAAAAGTCCGGGTTGAAGCTGAAATAAAAAATACGGGACGACGTTCCGGTAAAGAAGTAGTACAACTATATGTCTCGGATATCGCATCAAGCCTGCCAAGGCCTCCGAGAGAACTTAAAGGTTTTCAAAAAGTTAGTTTAAAACCAGGTCAGAAAGTGAAAGTGATTTTCGAATTGGGCAAAGATGCCTGGTCTTACTGGGATCCTGCTAAAAAAGGATGGATTGCGGAACCGGGTGATTTTGACGTGCTGGTGGGCAGTTCTTCCCGCGATATCCGGTTGAAAAAGAAAATCAGAATTGTTTAACCGGTGCATGGGGAGAGTGACTCTGATAAGGCAAATTATTGGAGAATGCCGCAATAGTTTGAAAGCCGGTACTAAAAATATTGTTTAAGAGAAAATGACAATAAACAGAATTTCCAATTTAAAGGAGGGAACCTATGAAGCCGGTATATGAATTGAAAATTGACGCCTATGCCCATATTGTTCCACCCAAATATCAAAAAGCCCTGTATAAAGTGGCCCCTCAAATGCATGATGCTCAGATATTGCCCTACCCGACCCTGTATGATATGAACGAACGTTTTCGGGTGATGGATAAATATGAACCTTTACGCCAGGTTTTGACACTTGGCCGGATTCCGGTTGAACATGTGGCCGGGCCCCAAAAAGCGGCTGAACTGGCGCGCCTGGCCAACGATGAAATGGCGGAACTGATTGTGAAGTACCCGGACCGGTTCGTAGCCGGTCTGGCAACGCTGGCTATGAATAACATGGACGAAGCGCTCAAAGAAACAGACCGCTGTATCCAGGATTTAGGGTTCAGGGGTGTCTATTTACATTCTCCGGTTGATGAAAAACCCCTGGATTTGCCGGAATTCCTGCCGCTTTACGGAAAAATGGCAGAGTATGATCTGCCCATTGTGATACATCCCATGCGCAAGATAGACCATCCGGACTATCTGACGGAAAAATCTTCCAAATATCTGATGTTTAGCATGTTCGGCTGGCCCTATGATACCACGTCGGCCATGGCTCGCCTGGTATTCAGCGGTATCATGGAAAAATATCCCGGGTTAAAAATTGTAACCCATCATATGGGCGGCATGATCCCCTTTTATGCCGAAAGAATCCGGCAGTTCACGCAGATAAGAAGGCCCAAAGGTGAGGAAATACCCCTTAAAAAAGATGCGGTTGACTATTTTAAAATGTTTTATGCGGATACGGCCATTTACGGCAATACTCCGGCATTAATGTGCGGATATGCCTTTTTTGGTCCGGACCATATTATATTCGGCATTGATTTCCCCCTGGGAGATACCGAAAAAGGCGACCGCAACTATCGCCAGACTATAAACGCAATTGAAGAAATGGCGATATCTGATCAGGATAAAAAGAAAATTTATGAAGATAATGCCCGCAAACTAATGCGCCTGCCTATATAAAACTGTAAGTCAGGTCAAGGCCAGGTATGCTAAGGAAAATCAGGCCAATTGACTGCCAGGTTTTCAGTGTATCGGCCAGCTTCAGGGAAATAAACTGGGCTGTCTCCTGAAGAAGGCGGAAATTGGATTCGGATTATGATTGTGGTAAAAAGGGTCTATTTTTACCCACTGGGGATTAACAAAAAGATAATATTTTGTTATGAAAGGGAGGTCTAATGGATCTAAAACTAAAAGGTAAGAAAGCCATGGTTACCGGCACCGGAAGTCAGGTAGGTTTTGGTAAAGGAATAGCCCTGTTTCTGGCTCAAGAGGGCTGCGATGTGATATGTGCCGATATTGACTTTGAAGGGGCTCAGAAAACTGCTGCGGAAGTCAAGGCGCTGGGTCGGAAAGCAGTACCTCTAAAAGTAGATATCACTCAAAAATCGGAAACCGATGCAGCCGTCAAAAAGGCCATTACCGAACTGGGGTATATCGATATCCTGGTCAATACTGCCGGCCGCGCCAGCGGTATAAAGACTTTCATCAAATATAACCTGGATGACTGGTATATAGATGTTGATATCAATTTCCGCGGCACGATGAATATGCTGCATTCAATGCTGCCTCATATGCTTTCGCGCAAATATGGGAAGATAGTCAATTTTTCAACTCATGCTGCCAATCAGCCGACCGGCTTGTCGGGCGCCGGGCCTTACTGCGCGGCTAAAGCGGCTGTGACTGTATTAAGCAAGACCCTGTCAGGTGAATACGGCCCGCACGGGATAAACATCAACGTAATCGCTCCCGGTCCGGGGAATACCAATTTTCATAAGGCCGGAGACGCTCCTCAAATGGCCGGGATGGTAGAAAATCTGGCCAAAGCCGGCAAGACCGTCACACCGGAAGAAATTGCCTGGGCAGTAGGTTTCCTGGTTTCAGATATTTCGTCCAAAATAGTC
>DATIKD010000302.1:0-4862 GCA_035477965.1 Dehalococcoidales bacterium
CAGGACAGGGAGCCTGGACGGCTTTCATCAATTGATTGGCGGAAATGCCGCCGATTGATTTCAAAGCATCCAGCCCCAGCCGCTGGGTGATATCCGTAATATCTTTAATATTCGAGCTGACTCTCTCCTCCGGATGATAATCATAGCCGGCGACGACATAGAACAGAATCCAGGGAGGCAGATTGGCTTTAATACTCTGGTAGTCCGCCGCTTTTTTAGAGAAAATGGCCGCCAGATTGGTATTATTCAGAATGAAGCATTCATTTACCATTCTCAGGCGGATCAGCCAGGAAGCCATGTCTAAAAGAGAATTAAGGTTGGCGGAACCAACGGCGAAGGGTTCCTGGACACTGGGAAGCAGTTCGCAGCGCATGGAAACCCAGGTCACAATGCCCATAGTCCCCTGAGCGCCCTGGACCAGGCGGTGCAAAGAGGCAATGCCGGGCCCGTAAGGCGCCTTTTGCACGCCGCCCACCTGCCACTGGTCTTCCACACTGCCTGGACCTGCAGCCTGGCCGGTTCTGAATTCATCACCGTTGCCAAAGACTAATTCGAGGCAGGCCACCGGGTCGGATATGTCCCACTGGTATTTAGGCATGACCACGGGTTCCCTCTCAAGCAGACTGCCCACAACAGTTTTGGAAGCTCTGGGCAACAAAGGCATATTCAGCCGGATGCCTTCTTTCTCAGCAGCCGGAATCAGTTCACCAAAGGTCACACCGGGTTCCACCATTGCCACCCGGCGGGCCCGGTCCACATTAAGGATTTTTTTCATCGCGCTCATGTCCACGATTACTGACCCACCCACTCCAGGGACAGTATCACCTCTGAAATGCGGAGGGCCGGAGCTTACCGGTACCAGCGGGGTCTGAGTCTCATTGGCCAGTTTCACCAGTTCCTGGACCATTTTGGCGTTTTTCGGTTTGACCACGCAGGCTGGTCTTACACTATTCACGAAACTTACATCACGGGCGTACTTTTCCAGCGTTTCCTGATCGGTCTTGACGTTGGATGCCCCGACAATCTTTACCAGCTTGGCTTTTTCGATCATTGCTACCTCCTTACAAATATGGCTGTTTGAATAAATTTTTGGGTTTATCAAGGTCAAATAACATTGGACAGAATTTCCGGCCGCGGCCAACCCGGCTCGAACACTAGAATTTGAAACAAAACTGGTGTTTTTGTATTCAAATTCATCTGTGATTCACAGCAGCGGGCCGGTTCCGGATCTTTGGGTTTTACAGCAGCTTTTTACACCTCCTTTTGTAGTATTTTCAGACCGAATTAAGTATTTGGTTTATTTTTCTTTTCCCGGTGATGTGGTTTTTATTTTCACCTGACGAAACAAAAGTATTGATTTTAGCATAGCGCAATTTTTTCCAACCGTAAAATTGGGAGGATTAGGCATAGTTTAGCTCTATATCGGCTGATTGTCAATAAAGACATCAGCCGGGTAATTAGTCCAAAGTGATAGTGGATTCTTATTGATCAGGTTACTCAAAATGAGGCTGTCAGCTTGCCTGAAACAGTATCCGGGAAGCACTAGAAGAACAGTGAAAAAACTGGTAAGAAAAAGCTAATTCCAATTCTAACCATATTGGACATTTATCTGCCTGACAGGCAAATTGAGCGCAAGTGAGAAAACTCCAAATTGATTATAATAAGGTCCCTATTGTCCAAAATAATATTCCGTAACGAGCCTGGGTTAAGACTGATAATGATAATACCTTGATTTTTTAATATCAGGGTGTGAAAACGAAGTGTCAGGCTGGAGGCCTCGAAAGGCGAGGCCGAAGCATCCGGAGGGGAGTGGCCTTAACGAGCCCTGACTTCAGGCGATTCCGCCCCACCACTGGATGCCTCGCTGTCGCTCCGGCAACTCGTGTATTTAAAGGCCGCGGGCTCCCCAGAATATCATCAGGCCGCCGCCCAGCAGCAGTACTGTTCCGGTCACCAGCAAACCGATTCCCAGCGCGTGAAAAACACCCGGGATTTTTATCCCCACGCTTACTTCAGAATAGATGGGAGATGACCCGTCTGCATTCATCAAAACAGCCGAATAACGACCGCTGCTGATTTCCCATTCCAGAGTCTGTGCACCGGTACCCTGAACAGAAGCTATCCAGAAATTCTGAGAGGCCGGAGCAGGGGCCGAGGTCAAACCCTGAAAATGATGGAAAGTCAGCGTGTTTTGATGACTGGAATAATAATCGGTCTGGGAATAGGCGATCCCTTCCAGATAGCGGTTGATGTCAGTGGTACGGGCAATACCGATAAAAATCGGCCGGTCAGGGTTATCATTGATACCTTTAATTCTGACTGTGGCATTCAGATGAGGCCTGATCCAAACCGGGCCGGTCCCAATATCGCCCTGTCCGGTGACCAGAGCTGCCGCCCGGGTTTCAACTGGAAACGGGGCGGTGGAATAATAACCCTGAGCGTCTTTAAAAGTATTCTCCAGAGTCATAATGACTCCCCCGCTGATCAAAAAGCCAAGAGAAGCTATTACAAACAGTATGCCAAAAACCAGAAAAACAACCCTTACAGCTTTCATCGCCAACACTCCTGAATAGTCTGGAAACTTTCTATAATGGCAGTATATACCGGAGATTTGCCGCTTTAAACCGCTGATCAGGCAGTTTTCCAGCAGTCAAAGGAATGGCCGCTACCTGCCCGAGAGACCAGTTTAGCAGAGAGCTGGGGCGTTATTAAACTTTGGCAAAAGTAAAACGAGCTACCCTGGAAGGCTCCAGCAACTGCCAGCGGCCGGTTATTTTGTGAAAACGGGCAGCCACTTCAAAATGCAGCATGGCAATGCCGCAGTCAAGGCGTTTTGAGATGCCGAATTCGGAAATCCCGCCGGAGGTGGAAATAACCACTGCACCCGGCTCAAATTGCAGCCGCCAGGGTTGGCGGTTCCTGGCCGAGGGAGCCAGTCGGACCGCTTCCAGCGCATCTGAAATCCAGACCGGGCAATGAGCCAGATCAATACCGGTAACAAACTGGGCAGTTGGAATACGATTCCGGCTGCGGGCAATTCCACTCAAGATCTTCTCTTCCAGTGTCTTATCGGCGGCGGCGTAACCGATGGGGCTGACGGTCAGTATTCTTTCACCCCGCCGGATGGGTATCTGTTTGGCTGCGGCTTCAGCATGAAACATACCTGCCACCCAACAGGTGGAAAGGCCCATGGAGGTGGCTTCCAGAATAAGCCCTTCGGCGGTGTATCCGGCTGCTTCCTGGAAAGACGGCTGATGAGTATTGGCGATTACGGCCATATAAGCTGGGGCGCCTTTGACCTTGCCGTAGGAACCTACGGCCCCCTTGAAAATGGTTTCCGGAGCAGTGGTGGAAAGTTCCAGACGGATACCGGGAAAGGGTTTGAAACTGCGTGACAGAGCCTGCAGCCTTTGCCACATTTCCGGAGGGATGCTCCGGCCGGAATCAAACTGCCGGCGGGAGTGGCGTTGTTTAATGGCCGTAAACCAGCGCTCATGTGGAATTTCCATATTTTCGCCCCCTTTTCAATATATAATAAAATGCCGGCCGGATTTGAAACCACCCTGTAAAAAACATTTATCTGCCCCGCGGACGGCGGAGATTCAGACTAAACCCGGTTGTTTATGCAGTGTTCGCGCAGCGTATTAAGAGAGGCAAAAAATTCGCGCATCATGACGCTGACAATATACATCCCCCGCCGGTTGACTCTAAGCCAATTTCCCTCTCTGGTCAGACCGCCCGCCAGCTTCATCAGGTTCAATTCAAGCCCCAATTTGGAGTATATATCTGCCCCGAATTGCTGCCTGAACTGCTTCAGATTAACCTGAGTGCCGAAAAGTTTGGTTAAAAGATAGTAGCGCAGGTATTCTTTTTCAGAAAGACGGCGAAACAGGGCGATAGGCAGTTCATTTTTTGCCAGCAGGGCTGCATATCCCTCCAGAGAGAAGGAATTAACATAAAACAGGCCGTTGACCAGACTGACCGAGCCCGCCCCGATTCCGATATAGTCCGCATAGTCCACAATGTATTCGTCAATCATACGGTCACCGCGCGAGAAGCACCAGGCTGTGGAAGCCTTGAATCCGGCATCCATCACTTCTTCCAGAATGACAGTGTAAAACTGTTTTTCACGCGAATTGTCCACCCTGTCAAAGCGGCGTTCCAGAGCTTCTTTTTTATGCGGCGAAGGCATCAGCGGGTAAAACGTCACCTGGTCAATATTTAACTGCTTAAAAACAGCCACGTCCTTTTTGAAAATATTCAGAGTCTGGAAGGGAAAATTGAAAATAAGATCGATATTGAGAGTTTCAAATTGGCCCTCTGCCAGCTTCAGGCGTTCAATCGCCTCCTTTCCGGAACAGAGAGTTCGACCCATGGCTTTCAGCATTTCATCATCAAAGCTTTGCACCCCCAGCGACAGCCGGTTGACCCCTGCGGCCTTTAAAACGGCGATGCTTTCAGCCGTCAGTTCCTGCGGAGTGGTTTCCAGAGAGAGGGCTTTGACTTTAAAGCGGCTTTGCAGGTAGCGGATAAAAGCTGTCAATTCATCCAGTAGAATGGTGGGAGTACCGCCGCCGAAATAAAATTCAGTAAAAGTGAAACCCCGTTCTATGTATAAATCCAGCTCCCGGCGCAGGTTGATAAAATAGCGGCGAGCTTCTTCTTCGTTGAACAGATAGCGATTAAAACAGCAGAATGGGCAGAGTTTCTTGCAGAAAGGGATGTGAATATATAAAGAAAGCAGTTCTCCCGGCCTGAGTAATCCGGGCGAAATATCGGCGTCTTCCGGCTTCTGGTTAAGTTCAAGAAATTTGCGACCTTCACGGCGGGTAATATAACCGGCAATTTCGGGGATCAATTAC
>DATIKD010000303.1:0-10097 GCA_035477965.1 Dehalococcoidales bacterium
CAGTGGCAGGCGGAGTAGTGCTGGTGGGGATTGCCGGCGCAGGAGTAGTAGTGTTGGAGGGGATTGCCGGCGCTGGAGTAGTTGATACCGGGGCGGTAGTTGTAGGTGTGGATGCGCAAGCACTGAGCATCGAGACAAGTATGACGACGGACAAGAGAATAAAGAGTGCAATTGGTTTTTTCATGTTCTTTTAAGTTTTCCTCCTTGATTATAAGCCATGGCTTGATACTGGCACTATTTGTAGATTATTTATTCAGTTAGATAAAAAACAGACTTTATTAATACAACACTGTGCTTCCTAATCGGACAGGTGATTAGGATACTGGTACGACAACGATCCTGGGCTAAACAGGGCGAGTCAATTTGAAAAATCGAGTTGTACCTGATTGGGAATTATATTTTTTAAAAAATAGGAGTCATTTCGGTTATATGGTTTAGTTCATGAGACTGAGCCATATGGTTTCCTGCGGAAAATATTTCCCCCTGTAAGTTTTCTTGAAAATACGGGTTTATCTACCAGGTTAAGAACTGGCATATGCTGAGGGTTCTTTAGATTTTGTTGCAGCATATATTTACTAATTGTTCTATTACAATTAAGTAAAGTATACTGATACCCAAAATATAAGTCAACTTAGCGTGTTCACTCATCTCAATTGTTACTGAGATTGGAGCGGTTCACTCAGGACAGGATGTTACTGGGTGAGGATCATGCCGAAAGAAGAAAAGATGAGTATAGACGAACGGAGGAAATACCTGAAACTGGTAGTCCCGCGGTATGAGAAGGCCAAGCGGGAAGAACGAGGGGAGCTGCTCACTGAGAAGGGAGAAGTGACTGGCTTACACCACAAGAGTCTGGAGCGGTTCACTCAAACAAGAATGTTACTGGGGGAGGGTATATTGCCTTGATGGTCTGGAATCGATTAAGGCCAATCAAGATGCCACTTAAAGATTAACAAACTTGAAATGGATAGGTGACATCTTGAACGCAAATTAGAATAAGTCTATTTTGAATTCGGTGGGTATTTTTGAAGAAGATCAACTCTGGTTGTAGGCTGCCTTTAGTGCCTGGTCTGGATTATATTGAGTTTTAAAGCGCAATTTTTGAGTTGTAGTAGTAAATTCAATAGTGTACATTCCCCTTTCATCTAAAGTATCTGAACTGGACTTAACCTTCTTTATCAGTGAATTTTGAATTTGAAAGTTTTCCTTGTCCTCTGAAAGAACTTCATCGGGGTTCATGGTCTGATATCTATCGGTATAAGTGTTGAAGCCTTTCATCTGGGCAGCCCATTTCCCAAAGAAACCCTTGCCTTCGGCCGCTGCCTTTTCCCGCCGCATTTTTACGGTCTCGTTCATTATCTGAGAGGTCAGCCTGGCAAATATGCTGCGTTGGTCAGTCACAATAAGGTTAAACGTTTCGCTTCTTCCCCAGGATTTCTGGAGCATAAGATTCGGGATTATGATTTTTAGGGTCTCTCCTTTGAGGCTGGTTTTTTGATCTTCACTGGGAGGAGGCATAGCCGTCCGGTTCTCTGTTGAAGCCTCTGATTCAATCTGCATACCGCAGGCCCCACAGAATTTTTGAGTTTCTTTGATGGGTTTCCCGCAATGTGTACAAAATGGCATATTTCACCTCATTCGCAGGTTTGCGGACTTATTTACCGGTCCAGATGAATAGTTTACATAAACTAAATACTACTTTTCCGCCTTCCATATTTTTTAATAGCCGGTCAGTCCTGTTTTCTTTCGTTTTGTATCATTCAATTGGTGTGATACCGCTGGGATTTATGTTATTTTGCCAATTATCACGGCAAAAAACGTCACAACACCTGAAAATTTTATATTTACCGTTTCCCAAAATATTGAAGCGCTACTCCTAGCTCCACTGGCGGCGGTCTTCGATGATCTTGTGCTGGGCGGGTATAGTGCCGGAGGGGACATACTCAATATAGTCCAGTTTGACGCGGCAGATATCCTGGAATTTTTGTTGGATTTCAGCCGACAGTTTGGGGCGATCGGCAAATTCATCCCGGGTTTCAACCAGCAGAGTGATTTCATCCCTTTCTTCGCGGCGGGTAACTCTGTACTGGAATATGGTTATGTTATCATAGCCCTGGACCACTTTTTCAGCCTGTTTGGCTACCACGAACATGCCGCGAACTTTCACCGCGTCACCGGTCCGTCCGATTATACCGCTGATCCGGTAGGATGTGCGCCCGCAGGGGCAAGGGGCGGTTATCAGGGATGACATGTCACCGGTGCCGAAGCGCAATAGTCCCCAGGTGCGATTGTGCAAAGGTGTGACCACTATTTCTCCCACCTGTCCGGGCGGTAAAGGTTTACCGCTCATGGGGTCCACAATTTCAACAATATAATCATCCATCAGGTGCAGGCCGGTTTTTTGGGAACACTCATAGGCGATGGCACCGCCGGGTTCGGTAACCGCATAGGCCTGGGAAGTGGCCAAACCATAGCGGCTTTCAAACATTTGACGTAATTCGGCGGTTAGCGGTTCACCCGTAAACCAGGTTTTTTTGAGGGCGAAGTCCTGTCGGAAGTTATAACCTGTTTCCTCAATCTTTTTTATCACGCTGGCCAGGAAGGTGGGGGTGCCAAGGAAGCCGTTAATTTTTAAATCCAGCATGGCTCTGATCAAACTATCGGTATTGCCGGTGCCCATAACTACCACAGTGGCGCCGCACTGCCGCAGGCCTTCATGAAAAAGAAGTCCGGCGGGAGACATATGATAGGTGAAAGTGTTGACCACTATATCGCCCTTGCGAAAACCGGCGGCGAAAAAGGAGCGGGCAAACCAGGGCAGAGATGAGGGTTGATATTCATAAATCGGCCCGGGAGAAATAAAGATGCGTTCCACTTCAGAGATGGGGACCATCAGCAAGCCGCCAAAGGGTGGTTTAGTTTTCTGCATTTCAATCAAATCGGTCTTGCGAATAATGGGTAAACTGCTGAGGTCTTCGGCAGAGGTGACATCGGAAGGGCTCATGCCGACAAAATCCAGGATATTACGAGCGGCGCTGGAGCGGCGGAAGGCCTGTTCCAGGGTTTCCAGGAGTTGTTTTTTTTGATAAGCCTCGCGAGCTTCGATGTTCAGGGTTTCACGGTCATCAAAGTATTCCTCGCGATTTAGAGCCATCTCTTTCTCCTTTTATAATGTTTGACTTCCCGGTAGCTTTTGCGGGTCCCCAGGGCGGATAAGCCTATATAAAATTCTTTTACGTCTTCATTATTCTTGAGAAAATCGGCAGTTCCATCCAGTACTACCCGACCATTCTCCATGACATAGCCGTAATTGGCGATGCTAAGAGCTATGCGAACGTTTTGTTCTACCAGCAAAACCGAGGTTTTGCTTTCAGTATTGAACCGCTTTATTATAGCATAAATTTCTTCTACCATAAGCGGAGCCAGGCCCAGGGAGGGTTCATCCAGCATCATCAGATTGGGACGTGACATCATTGCTCGTCCTATGACCAGCATTTGTTGTTCGCCACCGGAAAGGTAGCCGGCGATATTGCGGCGCAGTTGTTTCAGGCGGGGGAAATATTGATACACCATCTCCATATCGGATTTGACCGCCTGGCGGTCCTTGCGGGCGAAAGCGCCCACATTTAAATTCTCCTCGACATTGAGATGCTCAAAAACCCGGCGCCCTTCCAGTGCCTGGATAATGCCCAGACGGCCGATAAGCTCAGCGTTCTTTTTATCTATCCTTTCACCGTTCCATTCGATACTGCCGTCAGTGACTACTCCTTCTTCGATGTGCAACAGACCAGAAATGGCTTTCAGCGTGGTGCTCTTCCCGGCCCCGTTGGCTCCCAGCAGAGCCACGATCTGGCCGTCTTCAACGGAGAGTGAAACACCGTGCAGAACCCGGATCACGTTGAGATAGGTAACTTCAATATTATTTAGTTTCAGCATCTCTTTTTCTCATAACTAGCTTATAATAATTCGCTTCGGTCTGCAATTGAAACCACCGGGCTGTTCACGCCAGTCGGACAAATACCTGCGGACTAAAATCACTTTGCGGCAGGCATTCTTAATCTTTTAATCCTGTGAGAAACCCACCACCGGAAATGAATCAACCCCATATAGAAGAAGGCGATAGTCTGTCCCTTTCGCTTCAACGAAAGGGACAGAAGTTTCATTTCAGCACTTAATTACGGGCTAGCGGGTGGATACCCAATCGCCGATAGGAGTGATTATTCCGTTTTTAACGGTATAGATTTTAATATATTTGGCGAGGCGGTTATCTCCCGGAGTGTATGAAACTGCCCCCTGGATACCGGCGACATCATAGTTAAGCTTCTTGAAACCGGATTCTTCTACAGCCTTCCAGGCTTCTGCGCCGCCTTTAGCCAGTTTTTCATATCCGACCGCCTGGACCGCATTTTTCAGGATTTCTGCCGAAATCAAGCCGGTGCACCAGACCATCAGGTAATCCATATTGCCGGCATCGGCCGGATTATTTTTCATCAGGTATTCTCTGGCCTTGGCCACACCCGGGATATTATCTTCCCATGTAACAGTGGGATAAACCCCGTAAATACCTTCAGTAACATCTTTACCCGCCAGGTCAATGAGTGATTTGGTAAAACTGGCGTAAGCCATACCGATGGTCATGGTTTGCGGTGACATACCCAGGTCTCTGGCATTCTTCAAAATAATTGAAGTGGGCTGAGGCGTGCTGGAAATAAACAGCACATCCGGATTTTTGGATTTAATGCGGGTGAGGCTATCTTTTTCGGAAATCGTAGTAGCGGCGTGCTCCTGAATTTCCACCAGGTCTATTCCCATACCTGCGGCTTTGACCACCGCGGCATCTTTTACGCTGGTACCGGTGGGGTTATTCAATAAGTGCAGAGCCATTTTGGGTTTACCGGTGCCTTTCCAGATGTTTTTCATGTAATAGTTGGCAAAAGCCACCCAGGAATCGGCATAATCCGGTACCTGTCCGTAAATATGGACCGGCGGGTTGTACAGGTTGGGTGAAGTAAAGATAGCCAGACCAGGCAGACCGGCTTTGTTGGAGATACCCATCGCGTTGGTCATTTCAAAAGAGGACATGGCAGTGAACATTAGTACGCCGGAATTGGTGAAATCGGTGATAATCGTGGTTACATTGGCGGCATTATAGGCGCTGTCTTTCCAGTCCAATTTTATTTGATAGCCGTCAGCCCCGCCCAATTCCTTGTTGACATATTCAATGGAATCCAGCAGAGCATCAATGCCCGGCTTGCCTTTTTCGGCGGCCGGGCCGGTGACCGGCATGATGGCCCCGATCTTGAGTTCTTTTCCGGCTTTGGAATCGGTGGTGTTCTGCGGGTTTGATGTGGTTGCAGTATTACTCGCACAGCCAGCCAGCAGAGCACTAATAAGTAAAGACGATAAAATCAGTAGTGATATCCAGTATTTCCTTTTCATTGATCCTTCTCCTCCAACCTCCAAATATAATTATTCACCAATGTTTTTAGTATGAAAAAGGCCACAGTCTGTATGAGGCTTTAAACAGGTTCCAGCGGTGAGCCAGCCCGCGCGGTTCAAAAATGAGGAAAACCACGATAATTAGCCCGAAGAGCATAGGTGTGATTCCGCTGGCGAATCCGGTGGACATCCAGGTCAGCGATTCGTGCAGCCAGGGAGTGGCCTGTGTCACACCAACCTGCAGCAAGCGGATTAATACCACGCCCAGAATGGGTCCCAGTGTGGTGCCCAGCCCGCCGATGATGATCATCCCCACATAGAGGATGGATTCAGAAAAACTGAAGTTATCCGGGCTGATAGCTACGCTCCAGTGGGCCAGCAGTGAACCGGCGATGCCGGCCATGAAACAGCCGATAAAGAAGGCCAGCATCTTGTAATAAAACAGGTTGATTCCCATCACTTCGGCCGCCAGATCGTTGTCACGAATGGCGATGAAGGCCCTGCCGGTCCGGGTCCTGCCCAGATTTTTGGCAAAAAAGATACAGGCTACGGCCACTACGGCTATCAAATAAAAGAAGCTCGTTTGACTTGCAAAGACATATCCGAATAAAGAAGCATCGGCCACCACCAGTCCGTTGGTTCCTCCGGTCATGTCAGTCCATTTCTGAATGACGTAGATTATTATAAACTGGGCGGCAATTGAAGTAATGGCCAGGTAAAAGCCCTTGACTCGGACTGAAGGAATGGCAAAAATCAAGCCGATAATTCCGGCCATCAGTCCGGCGCAGAGGAAGGCTACGGGGAATGGCAAACCCAGCTTGCCGGTCAGGATGGCGGAGGTATAAGCACCCACGGCCATGAAACCGACGTGTCCGATGGATAACTGGCCGCAATAGCCGACCAGGATATTCAGTCCGGTAGCGGCGATCAGAGTGATGCCTATCAAGTTAATTTTGTTCAACCAGAAGTTACTAATAAAGAGCGGGACACAGAACAAAACGATTAGGAATGCGATCAGCAGCACCCACTGGGTCCGAGTGCGGAAGATAGCCATATCCTGACCGTATTCGTAGTTACGCGTGCCGCAAGGCAGAGTATTGCTCATTTAAATCCTCTCTATCCTCTTTTCTCCAAAGAGTCCAAAAGGTTTGACTATGATCACTATCACGATGATAATAAAGGGTATCACTTCACCAAATTCCGGCCAGACGTAGTGGGCCAGGTAACCTGTACCCAGGCTCTTGGCCAGGCCGATGATAGGGCCGGCTATCATAGCTCCGCCGAATGAATCCATGCCTCCCAAAATAACCACAGAGAAGGTTTTCAATCCGGTTTCCACCAGGCCGTAAGAAATTCCGCCTATGCTGGAAATCAGGATACCGCCCACTGCCGCCAGCACGCAGGCAAACATCCAGGACATCGAGAATATTTTAGTCACCGGAATTCCGCAGGCCTGAACAGCCATCTGGTCATCGGCTGTAGCCCGCATCGCAATGCCCATGCGGTGATATTTATAAAATGCCGAGAGCAACAAAAAGATGAGAAGCGAAATGCCGGCTGCCCAGACATACTCCTGAGAAACTACCGCCCCGCCGATGTGCACCGGGGTTTTGGGGAAAATCTGAGGCAGGGCGCCGATACTTTGCGGCCACACAAAGCTGACCATTCCGCTCAGAAAATAGCCAATGCCCAATGTCACAGCTATCAGCGACAATATGGGCTGGCCGATTAAGGGACGCAGAGCAAACCTTTCTATTGCCCAGCCCAAAACTGCCGCGAAAGCGATAACGGCCGGGAATGCCAGCCACAGCGGCAGGCTGGCTTGCTTCATCATGGTGTAGGTGAACCAGGAGCAGATCAGCACCAGTTGTCCCAGTGCCAGGTTGGCCACGCCGGTAGATTTCCAGACCAGTACGAAGCCCAGCGCAATCAGGGCATAAACCATACCGACTGCCAAACCGGTTATTAAGTATTGGGTTAATTCTGTCATAATTTTCACCCTTGCTTTTTGTATTGAGTTACAGGCCTGATCTGATCCGGCCGAGTTAATTGGTTTATTTAATGGTTAGAGTTTTCCACATCCCTGACCTTGATTGTGGTTGAAACTGTACCTTTTCGCCCGTCACGATAAGTCACGTTAGCCTGTACCGGAACTTCAGGCAGATTGTTGTACATGGCTTTAATCAAGTCTTTATATTTTTCCTCAATAAATTCACGGCGTAGTTTGCGGGTACGGGTCAGTTCAGCCTCATCCGGGTCAAATTCCTTGTGCATCAAAACGAATTTGCTGACACGGGCCCCCTGAGGCAGGAAACTGTTAACCCTGGCCAGGTCTTTGCGTATCAGGTCAGCCACGGCGTTTTTCTGAGAGAGGTCAACGAAAGTGGTAAAGGGCAGACGGTTTCTCTCCGCCCATTTCCCAACCATGGTAAAATCGATGTTGACGATGGCGGAAACAAAATCCTTGTCTTTGCCGCCAACCACCATGGCGTCTTTGATATAAGGGCTGAAACGCAAACGGCCTTCAATATACTGGGGAGCGTAACGGATGCCTGATTTCAAGGTTCCGAGGTGTTCCAAACGGTCCAGGAAAACCAGATGACCTTCTTGATCAATATTGACCGCATCGTTGGTGTGACACCAGCCTTTTATAAATGTTTCGGCGGTTTTCTTTTCATTTTTCAGGTAGCCGCTGAACATACAGGAACTGCGAACCAGTAGTTCTCCTTCATCAGTCAATCTCACTTCTGTCCCCAGGGCGGGCCGCCCAACAGTCTCAAATTTAACTTCTCCATTACTGTGAGAAGAAATGAATCCGGCTTCGGTGCTGGCATAAACTTGCCTCAGCTCAATCCCCAGTGCGTGGAGCAGGCGGAAGGTGTCCAGGCTGAGAACCGAGCTGCCGGTAACGGCAAAGCGTATTCGGCTCAGTCCCAGGCGGTCCTTTAAGGGCCGGAACAGCGCCCAGTGGGCCACCAGATGGGCAGTTTTCCAGAACAGGTTGGGGGTTTTACCCGCAAACCGGATATCCGCTATTTTATGCCCGACCGGCATGAATAGATTATAGGTCAGCCTTTTGATCGGCGAGGTATCAATGATCTTAACATGAATATCGCTGACAATGCTTTCCCACTGTCGCGGACCGTAGATAACAAAATTGGGCCCAACTTCGCGGGTATCTTCAGCGATGGTTTCGGGCTCTTCGGGAAAGTTCAGTACCGCTCCGGTCAGAAGATGGGGAATGGTACCGAAATAACTGTCTCCCACCCAGGCGGCGGGGAAATTGGATATCAAATTATCGTTTTCTGTCAAAGGGTAACGCAATATGAAGTCACGGGCAGTGGTTAGCAAAGCCTGATGAGTGGTAATTGCGCCTTTAGGCAGTCCGGTTGTACCGGAGGTAAAATAGATAAATGCCGTGTCCCCGCCGCGGCCTTTTTCCACCCTTTTCTCAAATTCATCGGGATGTTTTTTCTCATAATCCCTACCTAATTCAAGAGTTTGGCTAAAACTGATTAAATACGGATCCTCATAGTTGCGCAGACCTTTAGGGTCCCAGTAAATAATTTTTTTCAGGAGCGGCAGTTCGTTTTTGATTTCCAGGAATTTATCAGTTTGTTCCTGGTCATTGACGATGGCAAACCGGACATCCGCATGGGAAGCGATGTACTTTACTTCCGAAGGGATGCTGTCTACGAATATCCCGGTTGGAATTCCTCCGGCGGCCTGGACAGCAAACTCTCCCCAGAACCATTCCGGTTCATTGTCGCCAATGATAGCGACCACATGGTCAGGTTCGAGCCCCAGGCTGACCAACCCCAGTGAAAAATGTTTGACAGTGGTGTAATACTGCTGCCAGGAAATTCTTTCCCAGACTCCGAAGCGCTTCATACACATAGCAGTCCGGCTGCTCCATTTCAACGCATTGCCCCGGATAATCTGGGGGATAGTTTCCAGCTTTAGATTTTCATTCCCGTTATTCATTTTCAACCCCGGTTTAGTTTGAAATTTAAACTAAGCAGGCTCAAGAGTTTCATAAAATTTATTTTGCTTTATCGCCTGATTCCTGTTTCTGCAATTTAGCCATAGCCTGGAAAGATGGGTTTTTTCCAATAAAAAAACCTCCCCACCGGGGAGGTTTCATGAACATACCTATGGTAAAAATTTATTCTTGCAGATAAGTCATGTCCCACACCCCAGCGCACAGTGTGCGCCCGGTAAAGATGAATGCCATCTGCTCGAATCTGAAACTAGCCATTTTTTGCCGAATCGACCCCCAAAAACCTTAGCTATCTAGCACCATATCATATTGGAATCCAGAATGTCAACTTTTCTCCGGTAACATTTCTATTTGAGTTAACAGGCTGGGTTGCGGTGATTTTCGTCTGTCATGCTGGAAGCCTCGAAGGGCGAGGCTGAAGCATCCGGCGGAGGGGAGGCAAGTCGTTAATGCCTGAAGCTGCGTTCAATAAATCCCCGTCCCTTTCAAATTCTTCGCCCCGATCAGGGGAAAAGACGTTCTCGGGGCTCCAAAACCCCAAAATTTCCCGGGTATTTATACTATACTGAAACGCTCTATGGTCTGTTCCCGACGAGGGCCGACCGAGACCACCTGAACAGGGCATCCGCACAACTCTTCCAGCCTTTTGATGTAGCGG
>DATIKD010000304.1:0-12426 GCA_035477965.1 Dehalococcoidales bacterium
CAACCGCGAAACTGTCATGCTGGAGCGTAGCGAAGCATCTGGAGGCGGGGAGAGTTAGCTTCAATTTCAAAAAACACGTGCGTTTCGCGGGAAGCTAACCCGTTCAGATTTCAAAAAGGTCTTTCCATGAAACAGGACTGGCATCAATAATGAACCGGGTATTCGTAGTTTCAAGTCCCGAAAGCGCTCCTGTGTGGGGTGAAGAATCCCATCCCAAACCTGTCATTCTGGAGCCCCGAGATCTCCGTCACTCCTGAGCGGGGCGAAGAATCCGGCGGGGAGGGGTCTTTACGAGCCTTAAATGTTGACGATTCCACCCCTCATCCAGATCCTTCAGCCTCGCCATTCGAGGCTTCCAGGATGACAACGAAAGGGGCCAGATCCTTCAGCCTCGCCATTCGAGGCTTCCAGGATGACAGAGCGGTTGTCATTCTTGAGCCATGAGCATGCCTTCATACCTGAGGGGGGCGAAAAGTACTTCCGAGAACTCGGTTCGAAGCCGGGGAAAAGCAGTATAAACTAAATCGAAGATATTTATCAGAAGGGCTGGAATCAGCCCTTCTAAAACCCGCACATTATTTCGACATTGATTTACTTTGTTTAGCTTTACAGGCCAAACACCGGCTGGCCCAGGGTAAAGCCGCCAGCCTCTCTTCAAGAATGGGCAGCCCGCAATCATCACATTTACCGTATGTCCCGTTGGTTATTTTCTGCAAGCAATGATTCACAGCCGCCAGTTGCAGATTCATACGTTGGAATAATTTCATCTGCCTTTCGGTTTCGGATTGTTCGCTGGCTGCTTCAGAAGCTTTATTAAAGGAGCTCAATGTCCGGTCCGCCTCTATATTCCGCGCCGGATGTTTTCCCAGCTCGGAAATCAGCCGCAGCTTTTCCTGCTCTAGAATATTTTTGGCATTTTGCATATCCATTGGGCTTTCCTACCCTGAACTATCGTCACCAATTCCGAAAAACCGGATATTTATCTTACTATATACCATCAATCTAAAATATGCCAGATAGAAGAATACGGATAAATCAAATAAAAACCTTGAAATGCTGTGGCCGCCTGTTGATTAAGAAATCCGACCGGCTATGACTGAATAATCTGTTCCGAAATACAGTTAACTCCGCCTGGACTTAGCGGTAATGTACGTTCCATTTAAAACATAAACTCTCGACAAAGCTCTTTATTTCAGGATTCTTAGCGCGATACAGTTCGGCCAAAAATCCGTGCAACAATTCTCCCCCAGTCATTCCGGCGTTCGGTTCCTGGGGACCGGGCAAGTTAATGTAAACTATTTCGGTCATAAGTTTTCGATATTCAATCGATTGTCCCATGTGCTTTTCTCCTTTTTTTCATGTTTTTTGTCGACAGCCGGATTCTTCCCGGCCGGAACTCAGCTTAATCTACGGCTGATAGCTACTACCACGCCTAACAATTTGATCAACTTATAGCCGGATGGATTCCCGGTCTGGTATCTGGCCAGGTGGATTTTATCGTTCCTGCACCTTAACAAAATATCGTTTGTTTGCGGTTTTTTCCCAGGTTCAACAAAAATGATATCATTTTCGAGAACATCCGGCTCCAGGCTGATGCCCCGGGCATAAAGCCCAAATACACCCGCCTCATTTTCGCTTCCCCTGCCAGCCACAATTTTAATGTTTTCAAACAGTTCAGCATGGGTTTTATAAAAGACGGGAGCCGCTGTAAAAGCTAAATTCTTAAAACCGTCCAACTCCGAATCGCCGCTGTCTGCTGAACCGTTGGGAAAACGAGGGCTTTCCCTCAAATATCCCGCCGCCTGGTATAAATCATCCGGATGTATTTTTAAAGCCCTGGCTAAAGATAAAAACGTGCCGGCCGAAGGGCTCTCATAACTATCCATTTCCAATCTGGAGATATGACTTCGGCTCAGACCGCTAATTCTGGACAATTCCCATTGACTGAGACCCCGGTGTCGGCGGACCGCTTTGATATAATTCCCTAAACTCATCGTTGCAGAAACCCTGACACACTGGAAAAGAGTACCTGTTGCTACTACAATAGCACTTCGTAAAGTGACTGTCAAGCCTTCCATATAATTATCATTCAATATCTGTTAAAGTTTCTTACCGGGTTATTGGCAATATCGTTTGTCGTTATTGACAATCGCCGAATAATATGTTACCATAGTAGCAGATGCAGGGGAGTTGGGAAAACAAACAGGCTGGTTTCTGAACACTGGTGGTTGCCTTCCTCCTGGGTTTTGGTACCAAGCATCAACGGTATTTGTACACAGTATGGGATTCTTTAAGGGTTTATCATCTGGTCCAACTGCCCCTGCATTATGACTCACAAGGGAGGTGCCAGATGAATACCAAACCGGTCGTCAAGAAAAACCTTAATAACCTGATTTGCCATTTTTGCGGTCGTGCCAACCCGATTTACCTGACGATAACAGAGGGCTTGTTCAGGCTTTGCCGGGAGTGCTTCAAAAAATCTCATCCTGTTTACACGCTAAAGTAAGGAGTTGATAACAAAGATCATACCACTGCCGGACCTGCCAGTTGACTAAATCAGTTTTGACCGGCAAAGCCGCACGGAGAAGAGGGGATTGATTCTAATCCCCTCTTCCTTTTTTTGGTATTTAGCCGTTTATCCGCAGTGCTCGGGAACTGAGCCGCCGGATTACCTGGCGAACCAGCAGAAAGAGCAGGGTGATCAACCCCAGAAGGACTAACAGGTACCCGAGGACTTCTCCCAGGCTTTGCCCTCCTGAACTCAACTCGATAATCGGTTTGATGACGTAGTAGGTGGGGAAAAAATAACCGATCCATTGCGGAATCTGGGGGAAAATATAGACCAGAGCCGGACCGAATAAAAGAATACCGCCAAATTTCCAGAAAGCGTAAAGCGTATTAAGATCTTTTATCATAGCGCCAACTATAAGACCAATCAGGGAAGCCATCACGGCCCCCAGTATCAGAAACAATAATAAGGCTGCCTGAAGGTTGGACAGACCGCCGGAGATAACAAGTGTAATCATGCCCATTATAGATGCCAGTATTATTCCGATTATCCCTTTGGCGCCAAATATTTCGCCGATGGTCACAGGAGTAACATTTAAAGCTTCCAGCGTGCGGCGGTTTTTTTCATGGATCAACGAGGCGGCGGGCAGCATCATTCCGCCGAAAAATACGGCTATCAGTATAGTAATGGGCAGGAGTCGGCTGCTCCAGGGTTGAGTTTCTCCTCCCCCCAGGGAAACTATCTCAAGGGTAACCGGTAAATCATCGCCTCTTAACTCCCTTATGGCTCCGCTTAAAGCCATGGGAATAAGGGCCCTGTTTTTAGCCTGACTTTCTCCCCAGACATAAGCCTGCAGATAGACCGTACCTGCTTGCACCTGTTCTGCGAATTGCGGCGATAAAATAACGCCGATGTCTACCGCTCCCCGGCCCGCGGCTTCTTTCAGACTGCCGGCGCTGGTATAAGTCCGCACCTGTAAGCTTTCATCCGCTTTCAACAGGCCGGTTAAGCCTGAATTGCCTTCATCAAAGATGCCAATTGCCGGCTTTTCAGTAAAAATGTTGCCAAAGGCCAGATTGGTGAAAAGCGCCATCAAAACCGGCAAAAGCACCGCCATAATAAGAATTACATCCTTGGGGCCGTGTAATAACTCATTTTTCACTAATATCCAGATGCGCCTGGCTTTCATTGGTAACGCCTCCTTAAAGCCAGCATTCCGCCCCATATCAATACCACTGCCAGTACGGCAATGATCAACAAGTTGAGCCAGATATCCTGCCAGCCCTGCGCATAATTGATGACTCTATTGAGAGTATCGGTGAGATAGTAGGAAGGAACAATTTTTATCCAGGCGGGGAGCAGTCCCGGAATTGCCGCTCCAAAACCGGGCACAGCCAGTATTATCAGCACCAGCAAACCCCAGCCGGTGACCGCATTAACGTCTCGCGAAAGAGAGGCCAGCAGAAAAGCCGCACCTACCACAAACAGGCTGCACAAAAACAAAGTGGTCAGCACGATCAACGGGGATTGATTGAAGCCTCCCACCAGGAGCATAAAAAGGACTCCCTGGAGGAAAGCCAACCCCGCCCCCAGAATTCCTTTGGCGGCAAATAGCCCCGGCATCCGCAAAGGGGTTATCAGAAGGGCCCGCACTGTTCCCTGTTCTATTTCGATGCTGATTAAGCTGGCCAGGGTCATGATTTCCACCAGCAAGATAAAGACTACCAGAAGCGGCCTCAGCCGGTCTCTCAGCGGGATCTGGTCTCCCAGCATATCCGGTCCCAGGATTTCCGGCTGGATACTAAAAGCCAGCACCTGACCGGTCTGTATAAAGCTTAATTCCTCTACCAGCCGCGTCACCGCGGCGATCATTTCAGGCGGTGTACCGGCAGTATGGAAAATATCAATCTGAGGCTTTTGGCCTGCCGCCCAGACTGAACTAATGTCCTCAGGCAATGCAATTCCCACCTGGTGCGCCCTTTCGGCAACAGCCTGTTTGAGAGCATCCCTGTTCTGGAAACGTTCGACTTCAAAACCCTGATGTCCAAAAACCTGTAAAAAAGCGGCCGGCAGTTGCGGCGCGTATAAAGCCATGCGCAGTGTTTCGTTCTGTTTGGCCGGCAGAACCATGTAGGCCCCAACGTAGAAAACAATACCGAGGATGGTTATCAGCAGATAAAAGCGGTTGTTCAGAAATAATTTGACATCTTTCTTGAGTAAAGCGCGGATGATTCGTAGATTCATTGTCTTAATCTCTGTCCGGTTATTTGTATAAAAATCTCCTCAAGAGTAGCTTCCGCGCTGTGGAGAGTGATAATTTTTTCCTGGCTGAAGAGAGCCTCCATACTGGAAGCCGTGGCGGCAGAATCCATCTCTATCTCACGCTTCTCCAGGCCCCCGGCCGGTTTCGCAATTTCCGCCACCAGTTTCCGTTTGCCAAAGCGTTGTTTTAGATTATGCGGCGAATCCAGCGCGACTAATTTACCCTGATTTATGAAAGCCACCCGCTGGCAGAGCTTGTCAGCTTCCCACATATCGTGAGTAGTCAGAAAAATAGTGGCGCCGCGGGCCTGCTCTTCCAGAATAATGTTGCCGATCGTTTCGGATGAGACCGGGTCCAGTCCGGCCGTCGGCTCATCCATGAAGATTACGCTGGGTGAATTGACTATCGAACGGGCTATCATCAGCCTCTGTTTCATTCCTTTAGAATATCCGGAAACTTTATCTTTCTCACGGCCGGTCAAACCTACCCGTTTCAACAGCCCGTATCCATCGAAGTTTTTAACATTAAACAAATCAGCAAAGAGCGCAAGGTTTTCCAGGGCGCTCATCTGCTCATAAAGATTAGTCTGCTCAAAACTCACTCCAATCCGGGAGCGGACCAGTGCGGTGGCTTTTGTCACATCATGTCCCAGAATCAAAACCCTGCCCTGCTGGGGGATGAGTTGTCCGGTCAACATTTTCAGGGTGGTGGTTTTCCCCGATCCGTTAGGCCCCAGAAATCCCAGAATTTCTCCCGAAGCGACGGTAAAACTGATATCATCCACCGCTTTAAACCGGCCGTACTGGTAAGACAAATTTTCCACTGCGATAGAGGTTTCCAGCATAACTTACTTCTCCTTAAATAAGACCGCGTCTTTATGGATAAAGCCGTAAAAAATTATTTTACTCAAAGACTGCACCAGTTCCGGATTCCGGATTATCTCCCCGGATAGATCGGGACGGGAATTAAAGCCAGCCCGGATGATATCCAGATACAACAACAGGGCATTTTGGTCCATTTCCGGACTGATATAACCCTGTTCCCGGCCTTCATTTAGAATTGCGGCAAGCATGGGCTTGATTTCCTGGGAATAGATTTTATCCATAAAGGGCTTGATGCTTTCATCCTGGCTCATGATTTTTTCCAGCAATTCCGCGTTATACTGCACCAATAAATCCTGTTTGCGGCTCAAAATGGCTGCCAATTTTTGCGGAAATGGGAGGGATAACTGAACCGTCTGCCGGTTGGTTTCCAGAGACCTTTGAACCAGGGCCCTGACAGTCTCAAACACCAGGTTTTCACGATTACCGAAGACATTATAAATGGTGGTGGGAGAAACCCCGGCGGTTTTGGCAATGGCTTCCAGGCTGACTTTTCTAATATCATGCGTCTGCCCGAAAAGAGTCAGAGCCGAGGAAATTATGTTTTCTTTGGTATCTCGTCTGCCGCCTGACACGATTCCTCCTGATTTTGTAGTATTGTAGTGTTTTTATACATTACTACATAATTAGCCCAATTGTCAATACCCCGAACTGGCCCCGCCCCTCCGGCAAGGTTAAGAGAGAAGGTTGTACTTCTGCCGGCAAATGTTATAATTAACACAAACGAACGACTTATAAGATTCTTTCGTATTGTCTGATAAAAACCCTGCAGATTTGTCCGGATTTTCCTCACTTTAATACCAAAGTTAGATTAATATTCGGGTAGACAGAATGCGATTTAGGTTTACCGGGAAATTTCTGTGGGGCAATCTTTCCACAGGAGGAATCAAAACAGAGACGCCGGGTGTTAGCCGCCTGGCCCCACCGTCCGGAAAAAGCCCGTTTTATTATCGGAGCTTTCAGTTTTGAATAACTTTCTGATAACTGCATGGAAACCATGAAATTTGAATGAAAGGGGGGTGCAATTCGATGTCTGAAACCAGGTATGGGAATTTAGTCAAGAGTTTGCCTTTTAAGGACTTCGCGGAAGGCGGATTCAGACAGGGTTCGGAAATGACCAGTCAGTGGCTCAATTTACCGGTCAATATACGCTACGGGACTTACTGGATGGGAGGTAAAATGGGCTCCGGCCAGGACCAGCCGCATGTCCACGATTATGATCAGGTCTTGATTTGGTTTGGGGCGGATATGACCGATCTGGGAGAACTGGGCGCTGAAATCGAGTTGACGCTGGGAGAGGATCTGGAAACCCAGATGATTACGGTTTCAACCGCCGTCGCTATACCCCGCGGTATGCCGCATTTCCCGGCCACCATCCAGCGCATGGACAAACGCTTCTTCTATATGGAGATTTCAATCGCCGCCCAGTGCTCCGAAACTGTTTATGTGACTGATAAAAAACCCGTGCTGGCCAGCGGATTCCGGACTAAATACGGAAAGTATATTTCTGCGCTTTCTTTCAGACGCAAGGGCGCCTGGTATTACGGGCCGACCAACCGCGATGATGGCGGCGGATCAATTGCTTTTGTGCGGACCCAGGAAATGGGTTTTGATTTCGTCATGCTTTACGAAAATATGAAAAAAGCACCCTACCGGCTTTGCCCTGAACCGGAGAAACCCCATGCTCATCCCACTACCCAGATAATGCTTTTCCTGGGGACTGATCCGGAAGACATCAGCCAGTTCAACGCCGAATTTGAGATTTGTATGGGTAAAGAACTGGAAAAGCATGTTTTTACTCAACCCACCGCAGTAATTACTCCGCCTTTCCTTCCTCACTGGCCGGGCGGGCTGGTAAAAGCTAAAAAACCGATCCTGATGTGTGATATTCATCCCTTCGGCAACGATCATTAGTGCCCGGTTGTTAGATTAAAAAAAGCAGGTCGCGCTGGTGCGACCTGCTTTTATTGGCCTGCATCGATAATCACTAAAAGGGTATTTCTATTCTGAATAGACTGCCCCGGCCGGGGCGGCTGACGGCTTTAATTGTTCCGCCGTGGGCTTCGACAATATGTTTTGCCATCGCCAGTCCCAGTCCGATACCGGGGTATTTCTGGCGGTCCTGTTCAGTGCGGTGATAAGGTGAGAACAGGCGGCTCAATTCTTCATCCGAAATCCCCGGCCCCTGAGCGGTAATTTCCAGGTATATCACCCGTTCAGCAACTCCGGCCGTAAAAATAATATCACTATCCGGCGGACTGGCTTTGGCCGCCATCGTGGTCAGAGAGTAAATCGCCTGTTCCAAACGGAGAGGGTCGGCATTCACCAGAGGCAAAGCCGGCGGAATAATCATCTTCAGGCGTTGCGATTTCTTGCTTATGACCGGTTTCAGCCGGTTTATGGTTTCAGTCAGAAAATAGGAAGTATTCACCTGCAGCCGGGTCAGGGCAAAAGTCCCGCGGGAAACCCGGCCTATATCCAGCAATTCCTCCAGACGCCGGGTAAGCGTGTCCGTACCGTCCAGTATATTGGAATTCAGTTTGCGCGAAATCTCATCATCTGAAGTTACCAGGTGGTCTTTCAGCATACCGGAAGAAGCCACAATCGGAGTCAAAGGAGTCCTCAACTCATGCGCCAGCACATCAATAAACATACCCCGCGCTTTGGATTCCTCCTGCAATTCTTCCCGCTGTGATTTCTCTTTATTATAGAGTTCCTCCAACTGGGATTGCGCCTGCTTGCGTTCGGTAATATCTTCAATAAAAGCTACCATGCCCTGCAGACTGCCGTCGGACTGTTTTAAAATTGATACACTCATCCTGGCCGGAAATTGACCCTTGCCATCTTTATCAATCGTCAATTCAAACACCGCACTGTTTCCGGAATCCACAATATTGTTGAATTCCTGGCGCAGGCGGGAATGTTCCTGGACCGGGAAAAAGGTGAAAATATTTTTACCCATTATTTCAGACCTGGAAGCATATCCCATCATCGCGGTAAAAGCCCCATTCACTTCTACGATTTTATTCCGCGTATCGAAAACCACGATACCGTCGGTCATCGATTCGAATATCGAACGTACCTTTTCTTCAGCTTGTGAAAGAGCCACGTTGCTTTGAAATACTTTGTTCAGGGAGGAGCGAATTGAAAAATAAAGCACCAGTGAACTGATGACTACAAAACCGATTCCCTTCAGAGTCTGTATTCTGGAAAAAACGGAAACATCGGTAATGAGCCAGGCTACTATCCAATCCGAACTTACGATGTAAATGAGTGAGATAATAATATAGATCGAGGCGATGATCAGGGGTGAATATTTAACCGCCTTTCCGATGCCGGAGACTCCCTTTATAAGTTGCTCCTTTTTGGGTTGCTGTTTCTTCATATAGTAAATCCGGTTTTTATCTCTTGGGAGGCACTATCCCTCAACTACCCCTGACCGGCTTTTTTTAGGCTGAACTGTCTGTGCGCCGCTATTTTTAAGTTACTAAAAAAACTGCTATCCGGTTTGTTCCTATTATACAACTTTAAAGGCAGTGGCATAACCCCTGTCTTTATCAAAATGATACCCATAATCTTCCCCCGAATAGTGTTATACCGCACTCTCAAAAACGATGGTCTTAGTCATATCATATAACAATCCGTGTTAAAGTGGATTTCACAACTAAGGTCGTGAAGAATAAACCGGTTCTCCAGTCTGAGAGTGCTCCCTTTCGTAGTTCCAGGTCTGCTCTGTTCTGACGAGAGGTGTTGCGCAGCCAGGTTGAGAGTGTTAAAATCATTCCACAATAGATTATCTGGAGTTTAATAAAACAGGATAACTTCCCAGTCCGAAAAATAGGTCATTCAGCCTGGCATTTTGATTCCCGGGTTAAAGCCGGAACAAGATATTGGTGAGGCAGAGTTGAAAACTTTTTCCAGAGTTCTAAAAAGCGGGCTATTGGCCTGGATCCTGATAGTGATTGTAATCGGGATCTGGATTTCTTTCCGGACCCGGATAATCGAGCAGTATTACCGTGACCTGTCTTCAAGCTGGTTATCTGACGCCCATATTATTCAGATTGTACTTCTCTGGTTTTTGGCCTGGTTTCTGATTTCTCTGGCTTTAAGCCTGGTGTGCAGCGGGTTTTTTTACTGGTGGATACAAAAACACCACTGGAAAGCCCTGCATTTCGCACTGGTTTTATGCGTACTGGGAACTTCACTCTGTTTAGCAGCCTTTCTGGCAGACAACAAAATACTCACCCTGGCCGCAGGGGAGATAATGATTATTACCATTGGCTACGCCTGCTTTTTACCCTGGCTTGCCCAGAAAGAATTACGCGAATATTACTAAACCTTCAAAGTGCCGGCGGTGTTTCGGGGACGACCACTTCTGTCTTAACCCTGCTACGGCGCATCACCCAGAAAGCATAAGCCGCAGCCGCTATCGCAATAACCGCAATGTAAATTTCGATGTAAACGATACTAAATGCGTTTTTGGCTCCTAATACCGCCGCATAGTTGAGCAAACCGTGCAAAACGGCTGCCAGCAAGAAATACTGCCATCTGCGTCCGGTTGCCCAGCCATAGCCTGCCAGGGCAGAGGCCGCGATATGGAATCCGATAGAGAAAAAACGTTCTATAAAACCTAATAAGGCCGTTGGTCCGGATAATGTAACAACTTGCCATGACCAGCCGGAAGCGAAAATCATATTATGCACCCAGATAGCTTCCATTACTCCGAATCCTGCGCCGGAAATTGCTCCGTAATAAAAGCCGGCTGAAGCTTCGAGGTGTTTTTTTCGGGTAAACCACGCCACTGTGACCGGCAACAGTTTGGAGGCTTCCTGGATCAAACCGCTGATTAGTACGATCGGGATCCCGCTCAGATACAACCACTGTATGAAACCTTCCTGCCCCAGCATTGCCACCAGCCCGTCCTGAGTCCAAATCTGAAGCGGTACCTGAATAAAGGCTATGGCTGCCCAGGTGAGAACCGCGCCGGTAATCAGTACCCATATCCATGAAATATTTCTATGCCGCCAGGGCCGGAAAATAGAAAGCCAGATCAGGCCGAATACCAGTGCCAGACCTGCAGCCATCAGAACGATTTCCGGGCTCAGACCCGGGATGTCATAGAATGAACGGAGTTGTCCGAGCATAATCTCTATCAAGGCTAAACCTCCCCCAAAACAAAAAGTTTGACATACTCTGCCTGCGAATCCTGACCACAGAATTATACAGGAAATTTGATATGATTGACTTTTACCTCATTCTGTTATATCATGATTATAACAGTTAACCCGAGGCAACTCAAGAAAACGCCGGCTAAAGAAATTGGGAGAACAACCAGGGAGGGAAAAATGCCGTTTGAATTACAGTCTTTGCTTGAAATTGGGCCATTCCTGATACCTTTAATCCTGCTGCAGTTGGGCTTGCTGATTTATGCCCTGATAGATGTCTGTAAAAAAGAGCGCCGGGTGAAAGGCGACAATAAACTGGTCTGGATTCTGGTCATTGTTCTGGTTAACCTGATCGGGCCCATTATATATCTGGCCCTGGGACGCAAGGAGGGACCGGTTGATAGCGATAAAGACTGAAAAACTGAGCAAAAACTACGGACCGGTTAAAGCCCTGCAGGCACTGGACCTGGAAGTGCCGGAAAACCGGGTATTTGGTTTTTTGGGGCCTAACGGGGCCGGAAAATCCACTACGGTGAAACTCTTAACCGGCTTTGCCCATCCTTCTGCCGGACAGGCCTGGGTAGCCGGTGAAAAAGTGGACGCTTTTAATCTGGAATTGCGGCGCAAGATCGGATATCTACCGGACGTGCCCGCCTTTTATGACTGGATGAGCGGGCGGGAATTTATGAGAATGGGCGGAGAATTGTTCGGGCTCTCCTCGCCGGAAATCAACCAGCGTACTGACGAACTACTGGGACTGGTCGGGATGTTAAAGTCCGGAAAGCGGCGTATCGGCGGCTATTCGCGCGGTATGCGTCAGCGGTTGGGAATAGCCCAGGCCCTCATAAACCGTCCAAAGGTACTTTTCATGGATGAACCTACATCCGCCCTTGACCCCATCGGCCGCAGGGAAATCCTGGAACTCATTTCGCGGCTCAAACAAACCGCCACCATATTTATGTCCACTCATATTCTGTCAGACGTAGAAAGAATCTGCGATATGGTAGGTATAATCGATAAAGGCCGGCTGATCACCGTCTCCGAGGTTTCCGAACTGCAGAAAAAATTTGCACCCTCGGTTTTTGAGATGGATTTCATTGAAGATGCCGGAGTTTTTGTGGAATCCCTCAAAAAGGTCCCCTGGCTCTCCGGCGCAGCCATTATCATTGACCGGGGACACCCGCGGGTTAGAGTGACGGCCAGCGACCTTAACCGGGCGAGGCGTGAGTTGCCGGGCCTGATCAGCCTGAGCGGTCTGACTTTAACACGCTATGAACTGGTTATGCCTGACCTGGAAGATATATTTTTAGATATTATCAACGGGGGTAAGGAAAAATGAAAGGCTGGTGGCCGCTCTTTAAAAAAGAAGTCATGGAACAGGTCCGCACCCACCGTTTCTTAATAGTGGCCGGTGTGTTTCTCTTTTTTGGGTTAACCACACCGCTTACCATAAAATACCTGCCGGAAATAATCGAAATGGCGGGATCAACCATGCAAATACAAATTCCTCCCCCCACCGTCGAACAATCTCTGGCAGAATTTGCTACCACGATTTTACAGATGGGAATCCTGGTTTTAATACTGGTGGGGATGGGTTCGGTGGCTAAC
>DATIKD010000305.1:0-11924 GCA_035477965.1 Dehalococcoidales bacterium
GTCCCGCGAGTTGTAAAAAACAGCAGAACACCTAAAAGTATTAAAACCAGTGCTGGGAAAAGACCTTTATAGGGGTTTTTGTCTCGCCATTCACGGCGTCTTTCCCAGCGTACTTCATGGCGGTCGGCGGGTTTCTGATTCTGGGTATCAGGATTATTTTGATTTTCCATATTCGGTTGTGACATTATTTTCCTCCTCCTCAAAAAAACAGCTTCAGGCTATTAATCAATATTCATTTCGGGCCAGATGGATTATCAACATTATAAATCTCACCACAGCCCCTATTATTGTACCAACAGCAGCTATAACCAGCACGACCGGCAAACCGGTTTCCAGACCCTGCACCACCGCACTGTTGGGAATCGGGCTGAAATCGAACGGAAAGATGGAAATCAGCGCAATGATAGCGGCAATGTTGAAACAGTCAATTGTGATTTGTGAAATCTGACGGATGATATACCTGTCATATACCAGGAGAATGGAGTGGGCAACTATGGTGACGCACAGGGCCAGAGTTACAATGGGCAGCCAGCTTTGCCAGTCAGCGGTAATCAGCGGAGAAATCTCCCAAACCCTTGTCCCATTGGTTTCAACCGGGTTGTAATAACCAATATATTTACTGAAATAGTTGAAGAAAATTATCAGAACAATGCTCCAGCCAATAGTAAAAGCCGAACCGGTAATCCTCCCTCCGTGGGCTCTCGGGCTGTAGTATTTCTGTTTGAATCTTTCACTCGTGGAGAGCTTTTCCTTCTCCGGCGGCTGGGGATGAGATTGTGGTCCCTTTTCGCGGGTTTTCTGCATGCCGGAATTAAGCGGTATAGCGGCAGCCGGCAGAGGCGCTGAGAGTTTTTCCGGCGGAACTGCCGCCGCGTTTTGGGGGAAATCTCCGGCTGGCGGCGGATTTTCTCTGGCAGGGGCGGTTGTTTGAGTGCCGTCCGAAGGGCCTGCAGGCTGCCCGGCTTCTGCCGGTTGCGGATCCTGAGGGCCTTTATGACCCGGCATGGAATCAATCGCCAGCCTTTCAGCCAGGTCCCCTATCCAGGGTAATTTAAAGAGTTCTCCTTGTCCGGCTTTAATCATCAGGATTATCCACAGGATTAAGCCAGCCAGTGAGAGAATGCCACTCAGCCATGAACCCATGACTGGAACCCGGTCCAGGATGGAACCAGCTACGAATAAAATACCAAAAATGAAAATAGATTGCAGGGCATGGTAGCGGATGAAGCGGTTTTTCTGTTCCAGAATCAGGAAAATAATGCCGCTTATCCAGACTCCCAGGTAGCATAAAAGTGCGGCAGTGTTGACCGTCAGGTCTTTTAGCGAGCGTTCCTGGTCTTTCGAACTAATTTTTTCAGAATTATGGTCTGCCATAGGATTAACCCCCTTCAAGGCTTTATAATTACTGGCTAACCCGGGAGGCGCCGCTGACTTTAAGTCCCCTGATTTCAGGATTGCCGCTGTAAACGACTTTTGATGCTCCGCTGGCATCAATATCCAGTGTTCCGCTGGCATATATAGTGGCGTTGCTGGCACCAGTGACATTGACTGCGCAGTCTTTCATCTTGAAGCTGGGGCTGTTGAACCGGCTGGCGCCTGAGATGGCGAGGTTGCTTCTCTCCGCCGAACCTTCGATGTCAGCTTTGCTGGCTCCGGAGATATTGAAGCGGATATCCGGGCTGGACAATGTTCCGGTAAGTTTGGAGGCTCCGGATATTTCAACAATGGCTTTACCGGACATAATATCAACTTCCAACTGGCTGGCTCCCGAGCAATTGATGGACAAATTTTCCTTTGAAACAAATCCTCGGGCGCTGCCCCGCGATGCTCCGGAAATGGTTAACGAATTCAAATCAGGCGTAGTAATAGAAGCGCGGATTTCTGAATTACTGTAGCTCCCGGGTTTCAGGCGAATTATCAGAGTACTGCCGCTTTTTTTAATATCCAGGTAATTAACCAGATTTTCGGGGGCGGACATTACCAAACTGTAGTTTTCAGCGTGTGTGATATCAAAACGAATAGCACTGGAAATTTCAATCTCGCTAAAATCCTTATGTTCATACGTCCGGGTGACCTGCGGACCGGTACCTGTCACAGCGCTAAAATTTACACAGGCAGCCGCAACTAAACCGACAGCCAAAATTATGAGCCCAACCAACAATACCTTTTTATTCATTGCTAATCCTCCAAGCACATTATGTTTATATCAAGACTTTGAGTCAATTTCGGGACTGCGTATTTGAACATGTACGGCTTTAAGGCAGGCAACTGGCTCCCGTATTTTCCCACAGCGCAGGCAATACCGGTAAGGCCTTACCGAACTGGTAATATCGATAAATGAATGCCCCTCTAACAGACAGTAAATAAATCTGAAAATGAACATTTCCGGCTCCTTCAATAAGATTGTGATTGAATTATAGATATTGCGGGAGGGACTGACACCCTGCAGAAGAGCGGAATAAACATTAACCATCCGGTTAGTTATTTACCTGTCCACTGGAACAGGTGGAGCGGGATGAAATTAATTCACAACCGGATAACCGGTAAGTTATATATAAAGGCAGACTGACAAAGACGGGGATTTTAGACAATAAAAGGAGATGCTTTTATCAGAATCTGAAGTTTACTTTACTTTTATCCAAAACGAAAATCCGTGACGAGCCTGGGTTAAGATTGATTATTAATGTAGTCCCCGAAAATTTTATAAACATGGTGTGGAACAAGGTGTCATGCTGGAGGCCTCGAAAGGCGAGGCCGAAGCATCTAGAGGAGGGGTGAAACCCCTGTTTTTTCCATCGAAAATCCAATTTACAAACATAAAGGGAGGTTTTAACACAGTTGTCAGTCGTTCTGCGAAAATGTTGGACAGCAGTAAGTTTACTTTACTTTTAAGATGATATAAAGTAAATAATTATTGAAAGGGAATGAGGACTATGCTATGGAATAAATGGCTGTCCAGACTTTCGGAAAGGGTTAAGGAAGGCACGCAGATGGTTTTCTGGGTCTAAACTGGCGGCAGAAAAACGCCCGCTTGAGAGAGCCGTGGAGGTATCGATATGGCAGGACCGATTAAAGTATTACTGGTGGATGATCATGCTGTGGTACGCAGTGGATTGGGGGCCGTTTTAATGACCAATGAAGATATGGTCTTGATCGGAGAGGCTGGAAACGGACAGGAGGCCATCCGTTTCTGCGAAAAAGAGCGTCCGGATGTAATTTTGATGGACCTGTTGATGCCGGTCATGGACGGGGTGGCGGCAACAGCCGCAATACGGCAGCGCTGGCCGGAAATTATTGTGATTGCCCTGACCAGTTTCAAAGAGAAAGAGATGGTGGAGGGAGCGCTGAAAGCCGGAGCGATGAGCTACCTGCTGAAAAATATAACTGCTGACGAACTGGCAGCAGCTATCCGGGGGGCAGTATTAGGGCAACCCAGACTTTCTCCCGAGGCGGCTCAAGTTCTGATACAGGATATCAAACAACCTCATAACCCCACCTTTGACCTGACGGAGCGAGAACTGGAGATATTAAGCTTAATGGTGGAAGGTCTTCCCAATAATGGTATTGCGGAAAAGTTGATAGTCAGCCAATCCACAGTCAAGTTTCACGTGAGTAATATTCTCTCCAAACTGGGTGTCAGCAGCCGGACTGAAGCAGTGGCAATAGCCCTCAAGCAGAAACTGGTGAAATAGTGCGTGATGCCGGAGTAACTTATCCAAATAGATCAAGGCTACGACTATTTGTCCGGTCGGGCTAGTAATTTACATAATATTTTCAATTGCATGTGTATTCTTTAAAGCCGGGTTTCACAGGATCACGCTCCGGCTGGCCGGATGAACAGGTCTATAACTGGCTAAACGGCTATGCCAATATTCCCCCTGCGCAGGGTGTTTTGCTGATCTTCGCCTCATATACTGGAAGTATAACTGGTGGGAGGAAGCAAAATGTCAACTCAGATTGCGCCTGAAATAGGCCGCACTGCCAAACCGGTTGTGGCCGGGATTTTAAGTATTATTGTTGGGGCCGGCTGTATTCTGGGCAGCCTGGGAATAAGCGCTGCAGCGGCCGTATTAGGGACGTTGTCCGGTTTTATCTGTTTTTTCCCTGGGATGTTGTGGCCGTTTTTAGCTTTACCCTTTTTAGCTGCAGGCGTACTGGCCGTCATCGGAGGGGTTTTCAATCTGCAAAGGCGACATTGGGGTTGGGCGCTAGCCGGGTCGATTACCGCTCTGCTGGTTTCTAACATTCTGGGTTTGATTGCAGTGGTTTTAACCGCTCTTTCCAAAGATGAATTCAAAGACTGACGGCCAAAGCCGGAGTACAGACCTCCTTGCCAGGCTCAGCGGGGAAAACAATCAAAAGGCTGGGGATAAAGTGATGCGTGTGCTGGTGGCAGATAAACACCCTGATGTACGTTCCGCGTTAACATTGGCGCTGGAAGAAAAGGCCGGGCTGGAAATAGTGGGAGAGGCAGCCGATGTAAAGGCTTTGCATGAATACGTGCGAACGGCCAGGCCCGAACTGGTAATTCTGGAGTGGGAACTGGCGGCCGGTGGGATGAGAAAGATTATTGCCGATTTGAGAACTTCGAACCCAGGCTTAAAAATAATTGTTTTAAGCGCTGAGCCTCAGGTGCGAAATGAGGCTCTGAAATCCGGAGTTACCGGATTTGTATGCAAATCTGATCCGCCTGAGACTCTGATTAAGGCCCTGGAAAGTTTGAGAATAAGTTGAAGGGCGCATACCCCGGCGGTGTCCGAAGACCCATTAAAATCGCCGTTTTATCCCCTGGCTGTGAGCCTTTTGGTTATATGTTGATTGCGTTCAGAGATAACATTTGCCACAGGCATTTTTAATAACCGGCAAGAAATACTAAAGAAATATATTAGTCAACACTATATTGTTGTCTGATTTTTAACTATAATAAAATTAGTCATTTCCAAAGTAATATGATTGAGAGGGCACACATCCGAATGGAAAAAGTCGTGGTCATTATAATGGCAGGCGGCGCCGGTGAAAGACTACAACCTCTCACCCGTGAACGATCCAAAGCTTCAGTGCCATTTGCCGGCAAATATCGCCTGATTGATATCACTCTTAGCAATTGCGTTAACTCCGGATTACGCCGCATTTTCGTTCTGACCCAGTACCTGTCTGAATCACTGAATCTGCATATTCAGGAAGGCTGGTCAATTTCCAGTTCAGGACTGGGAGATTTTATCTATTGTGTACCGGCCCAGATGAAAACCGGAGCCGGATGGTTTCAGGGGACGGCCGATGCGGTGCGCCAGAACCTGAATCTTGTTTACCGGTCCGGAATTGAAGATGTTTTGATTTTGGCCGGTGACCATGTTTATAAAATGGACTACCGGTTGTTCCTCAACTATCACCGTTCTAAAGGGGCTGACCTGACCATCTCAGCTATCCGCACCAGCAAAGAAAGAGCTGCGGGTAGGCTGGGTGTAATGGAAGTTAATGAAGAGTATAAGCTTTTAGGCTTTGAGGAGAAGCCGGCGGTACCCAAAACTCTGCCCGGAGATCAGAATACCTGTCTGGCATCGATGGGAATTTACCTTTTTAAAGCTGAAGTTTTGGCCAACGCTCTTTCCGGTTCCGGTCATGATTTTGGCAAACAAGTTATTCCGGAGCTGTTAGCGGGTGGAAAAAATATCTTTATATATGATTATGAAAAGGAAAATCATATTCAGGATTATGAATTAAAAGTATATGACGGCATCAGAGAGAAAGTGCTTATCGATCGGACTCGCGATTCCAGTTGCTGGCATGATGTAGGCACGGTTGATTCTTATTACGAAACTTCTATGGAACTGATAGCTATTGATCCGGATTTCAGTCTATATGGGGAAAAATGGCCTTTGCGGACTTTCCAAAAGCAATTGCCGCCCAGCAAGTATATTCTGGGTGGGCAGGTTAAAGATTCAATTGTATCCAGCGGTTGTATTATATCTGGAGGTTGGGTAGATCACAGTGTTCTTTCACCGGGCGTTATTGTTGAAAGAGATGCTTCGGTGGAGCATTCGGTAATCTTTGATAATGTTTTTGTCGAGCCGGGAGCAAGAGTCTTCAGGGCGATTGTAGACAAAGATTGCCGGATTCATTCTGGGGCTAATATTGGTTATAATTTAAGGGCAGACAGGGAGAGGGGCTGCACTGTGACTGACAGCGGGATTGTAGTAGTTCCCAAAGGCATGCATATTATCCCGTTTGAGCCGCCGCTTCTTTAAGAATATAGATTTCCGCAACCGCTTAAGGTCATTCTTCATATATGAAGCTTGCCTGCTTATCTTTGAAAATACAACTGAATTAAGCAGAAAATCTATTTTGAGCGGGTTTTATTCATTTTTTTCGAAGATGCCCCGAAAACGCCATTCATTTCTTAATTCATCGACGGACTGGGATAAATTTTCCATATCTGCCCGCAAACGCTCGGATTCGCTTTTGGACGCTTCCACAGTTCTAAGAACTCTCTCACCCAGAGCCGCCAACTCGTATTCCTGGTTTTTCCAGTTGCCGTTGGTAAGTATTCTCAGTTCCAGCATCTTTCCTTCAATCAGGTTCCAGGTGTCGTGAGTATTCATGTTTTTTCCTTTTTAAGATCAGGATTATTCCGGAATCTTGCTAACTGCGGCACCCATCGTTAGATGTTGACGGATACGAGATAATAAACTTAATTGCCTGAAAGGTTTCAAAATGTAATCGCTGGCTCCTGCTTCCATAGCTTTAACCACAGTTTCGGTTGTACGGGTGGCGGTTATGACCAGGACTGGTACCTGGCTGACAGAACGGATTTTGGCCAGGACTTCAAAACCGGAAATGTCAGGTAATTTCAAATCCAGCAGCACAATATCAGCCGGATTAATACGGTATGAGAAAAGCCCTTCCTGTCCGCTGGCGGCGCAGTGCACTTCGGCCTCCGGCCAGTAAATGTTAAATCCCAGTCTCAGTGATTCCAGAGTCTGTAAATCATCTTCAATAATTAGTATACGGGCCGGTTCAGGCCGCGGATTTTTACTTCGAATAACTGACTTAAAATAAGCCACTGCTTCAGAGCCGCTGCTTTCATCCGGTATGAATCCATCGACATCCAATCTGCGCAGGAGGTTCCAGTCTGTATCCTGACCGTTGATAATTAAGATCACCGGCAGCCGGCATTGCCAGGTGATGCGCGTGCAGATGTGTTCCAGTTCTTCCATGTAACCGTCGATAAGAGTCAGGTCAAATTTTTCTTTTTTGAGGGCAATTACAGCTTCAGAGATATTATTTATAAGAGACAGAACCAGGTCTTGTCCGGCTAATGCCTGAGCAACCCGGCGGGTAACCGATTTTCGACCCAGTGCCAAAACCCTAATTCCCATTTTCCGCCCTCCCTGCTTAGAGTTTACTTCATCTGGGTAAACAGGGAGTTAAGAATGTGAATTAATTGTGATAAAAAAGTTACAAACGGGTAAAAAAGTTATCACAAATTGGGTTTTAAGACGGTTGCCAGGAGGAAAACCGGTTTGGGGAAGCTGATGTTAGAAGTCAACAATAAAATACTGGAAAGGTGACAGTACGAGCAGGGTTTTGTGAATTTTCCGGAAGGATAAGGGTGGTTTTTTCATTCAGGATGCAGCGGGATTCAAGGCAGATGGTTTTTTGCTTTTTAGGCGGATATATTTACGAATCCGGGTCATTAACTCTATTTGTTTAAAAGGTTTAACGACGTAGTCGTTAGCACCGGATTGTATGGCTCGGATCACATTTTCCTGGTCCCGTGCGGCGGTGGTGATGACAATGGGTATTTCAGAAAAACCACGAACATATTTCAATACATCGAAACCCGATATGTCCGGTAGTCCGAGGTCCAGCAACACGATATCCATCGCCTTGTTTTTTACCAGATTAATGCCGGTCTGTCCTTCATCCGCGAAATCCAGGTCTGCTTCAGGCCAGAAAATGCGGAAACTGAGGCGGATCGCCTCCCGGATATGGCGGTCATCCTCAACCACCAGGACTTTAATGCTTTCAAATTCCTGAACACCCCGAATGGAGATTGTAGCAATTTCGATAGCCAGGTCGGATGGGGGGGTAGTGGGCGGAATGAAAGCATTTGCTCCCAGTAGTGAGAAATGGTTTTTGTCATGATGAGGTGCCAAATTAACCAGTGCGACTCGCAGACGGCAGAGCCAGGCAACGCGGAAACAGATATTCTCCAGGTCTGCCATGCCCCCGTCTATCAGCGCCATATCATAACCTTCGTGTTTCAGGCTATTAAGCATTTCGGGAAGTGTTTTCAGACAATGAACATCTATTCCCTCCAATTTGAGAGCCCTGTTTATCCTTTCGGTAACCTCTTCACGGCCCAGAGTCAGGACTTTATTCCGCAAGGGATACCCTCCGCTTTTTTATAAAGACTTGATGTAGTAATAACAAATCCGATTTGGTGGTATTATAACAACAGGAAGGGCTTTTTTAACAGGGTATTTTTACCCATTTTAGGTATTAAGTATTTTGGAGAAAGAGATGGATTCAGTAGAAATCTTAAAAAAATTAATCTCGATTGATACCTCAGTACCGCCGGGGCAAAACTATGCTCGAGCCCTCCACTTTCTGGAACCGTTATTCAAACGGTGTGGTTTGAAAACCCAGATGGTGGCTATTCCGGCGGAGCATGCCGAGGGAAGAGTTGGGCGGGTCAACCTGGTCTGTCATAAAAAAGCCGAAGGCATGCCGCGTCTGATTTTTTATGCGCACATTGATGTTGTTCCGGCACAGGGTTGGGACGCCTTTAGCCCACGGGTTGAAAACGGGAAAATTTACGGGCGGGGTGCGGCAGATATGAAAGGCGCTATCCCGGCCCTTCTGGCAGCACTGGAGAAAGTGAAAGACCGGCAGTTAAAATATGATATAACGGTAATCATTACGACCGATGAAGAGTTAAGTCAGGCGAGCCAGTTGCATTATCTGCAGCGGTACATTCTGCCCACTCAAGGGGCTATTTTCTTTGATCTGGATTCCAATGCCGGATATATTGCTATTGCCAGCCTGGGAGCTTTACAGCTTGAAATAACGGTAAAGGGACGCTCAGTCCATTCCGGCCTTTCACATCTGGGTGAGAACGCCGTAGAAAAAGCCGTTCCAATAATGCAGGCTCTGCTGGAGTTGAAAAAAGAGGTCACAACCAGGCAGTCACGGGTATTGACTCACCCTGAAACAGGGTTGGAATTTATGACAGCCAGACTTAATATCAATATGATTAAGGGTGGCCTCAAGGTCAACATTGTACCAAATGAGTGTGTTATTTCGATAGACCGCCGCCTGATACCCGAAGAAAATATAGAGGAAGCTCGCAGCGAAATTATTGACACGCTGTCAAAAGTACCGGATGTTAAATGGGAGATAACCTCCGAGTTTGTTATTCCTTCTCACGAGCCCTGTGATAACCCTGAAACCGACAAGTTATCCGCAATCATGAAGTCGATCATTGGTGAATGCGGGAAATTTGGAGAGATGGGCTCGGGTGACCTGGGCAATATCGTTATCAAGGAATGGGGTGGGAAAATTTTTGGGTTGGGAGTAATTCGCACCCAAAGCAATATCCACGGTAATCAGGAGTTTGTAAACCTGAAAGATATTGACGATTTAACAGAGATTATCGCCAGGTATTTGGTATCGGATTAAGCCAGAAAAAATCAATAACCAGGATGAGCCGGCCTTGCTAGCGGCCCATGAAAAATCTAACCCAGCCGGGCAGTTCACCGGAGATCCCCAGGTGTACCCACAAGAGGACTATGATAACATATTTTACCAGTTTCCCGATGAACAGGGATGGCAGGAATTTGTATAAAGGCATTCTGGCGGCGCCGGCAATGATTCCGCCTACATCGAACGGGATTACAGGTTGCAAAGCGATGAGTATGATTGCCCATGAGCCGTGTTTTTTAACCCAACTCTCAATGCGGCTGTAGGATAGTATACCTTCGGGAAGAGCGATTTTACGGCCCCACCTTCCGGCATAATATCCGCTGATTTCTCCAATAGTACCGCCGGCGGCTCCGCAGAGGGCCACTAAATAGGGACTGTAAAGCTCTGAAGCCGTCATCATGATTATCATAGCGAAAGGCACCGGCATGATGATCGTTACGTTGGCTAATAAAGATATCACAAAAATCGAGACATAAACCAGTAATTCAAACTGCATCTGGTGCAAATCGAAATTATCAGCCAGACTGTTTAACAACGTGGAAAGCCCAAAGCTGGCTGCCAGCAAAAAGACTGCTGTTAATAGTAATCTAACCCAGTGCACCTGGCTTTTCCGGTTGGTCACCAATTTATGGGTATCTTTAATGATTTGACCCGGTTTTCTCATAATTTATTCTTTTTTCATTACCCGCTCTACAAATTCGCCGTAAAGAATCCGGCAACACGGGATGCCAAAATATCTTCGTACTTCCACCAGATATGGTCAGCCTCCGATATGACACTGTATTGTATAAAATCCGGGTTAGAAAGTGAAAGGGTTTTCAGGCGGTCGGGATTGACCAGATTATCGCGACTACCGGAAATTAACAGGCAAGGTTTTTGACAATCAGTCAAGAAGTGGAAATCTAACATACCAAGGGGGGGAGAGACGCCAACCAGAGCTTTTACGCGAGTATCTTTATAAACTGCCGGCAGTCCCCACGCTGCTCCGGCGGAATACCCGGCCAGTCCTGCGCGGCAGGCATCTACCTCCGGCCTTGACAGCAGATATTCAAAGGCGGCTTTGGCGTCGAATTGCTCGCCGCGCCCTTCATCGAAGCAGCCCTGGCTTTGCCCTGTGCCTCGGTAATTGAATTTGAGAGCGATAATGCTCTTTTCGGCCAGGCTTTCACACAGGCTGTTAACCACATTATTGTCCATGCTCCCGCCGAACTGCGGGTGCGGATGACAAACTACCACGGCCGGCAAGCAGCGCTTGCCTGGTGGCGAATGCAGAATTCCTTCAAGCTTTAAATCCTGGGAATTGAAAAGTACTTTTTGTGTGATATATCCGGCTGTATTCACGGGCCTTTCCCGTTTACTATTCGGGCTTTTATAAAAATCCGGTATCCCCAAAACAACCATAGAGATACCGGAGTGTAACTTATCAGAAATTAGCTGATTGTATATTATTTTACAGCCACAACCTCTTTAATTTCAGGGACTTGCTGTTTGATTATTTTTTCAATTCCCCTTTTAAGGGTCATGGTTGCCATCGGGCATCCGTTGCAAGCGCCGGTTAACTTGACGCTTACCACACCATCTTTAACGGCTACCAACTCCACGTCTCCGCCATCAGCTTGCAGAGCTGGCCTGATTTGATCCAGTGCGGCTTTAACTTTTTCGTTCATTGATGACCTCCTCTTTATACTATCATTGTGTATCAGGACAGCAATAAAGTCAAATCAGTACCGGATAACCGGCTGTTATCTGAACCTCTTTTTTGACCCCAAATAGCACTCCTGTCCAATACAAAAATCCGTAACGAGCCTGGGTTAAGACTGACTAATATTATTATACCCTGGATTTTTTAGCAGGGTGTGAAAACAAGCTGTCATGCCAAGGCCTCGAAAGGCGAGGCCGAAGCATCCGAAGGCTCTCCGTCGTTGTCATGCTGGAAGCCTCGAAAGGCGAGGCTGAAGCATCTGGAAGAGGGGTGGAAAAATTGGAGTCATGGCTAAACGAACTCCTCCTCGCCAGATCCTTCGCCCCGATGAGTAGTAAAGGAGCATCGGGACTCCAGGATGACAACCATATTTTCGAGGGAATGACAACTGCCCTGTCATGCTGGAAGCCTCGAATGGCGAGGCCGAAACAACTGGCCCCTTTTTCGTTGTCATGTTGGAGCGAAGCGAAACATCTGGAGGCAGGGAGGAATCGTCTGTATTCATTCCTCGTAAAGT
>DATIKD010000306.1:0-2062 GCA_035477965.1 Dehalococcoidales bacterium
TTCTGCTTTTTTTCACTACTCGCGGAACTATTTCCTGGAGTATCTGGTGGCAATACTTGCTGATCGGGTTGGGAGGAATTTTCCTGATCGATGGATTCCTTCACCTCCTGAATCCGTCTATTCGTTACCGCGGCTGGGGCAAATTTTTCCCGGGGATTATTCTGGTTTTGGTCGGGACAGCTTTTTTAATCGGCTTCAGCGAATGGTGGCCGTTGATCCTGGTAGGCATCGGTGTTGCGATATTGCTGGGGATGCTTTTCAAAAGAAGATAAAGGATTGAGGCCAAAACTCGGCCCTCAAGGAGATTCAAATGCGGCTAACAGCCATGAAAACAACTAATTACATCAGACCCCTGAACAGAGCGCTGGACATTTTTTTTAAAGATGCCCTGAAAATCAGTCTCAAAGACCCATCGCAAGCCAGATATTTTCTCCAGACGGTTAAAAATCAGCAAAAAGCCGCCCGCATAAGGGCAGTCTGGAACCAACAAGGGCTCCACGTCCCACCCATGATGATTATGAGTATTACCAACCGGTGTAACCTGCAATGCCAGGGATGCTATCATATGGCACTGCGGGATATCAGGCAAACTGAAATGTCGAGCGAAATGTTGCGCAGCACCATCGCCCAGGCCAGTGAACTGGGCATTTCCTTCATCATACTGGCCGGAGGCGAACCGCTGGTACGCCAGGATATTGTGGATATCACCGCTGATTTCCCCAACATCATTTTCCTGTTGTTCACCAACGGCCTTTTAATAGATGATACTATGATATCCCGCTTTAAAACTCAGAAAAATATTGTCCCTCTTATCAGCCTGGAAGGTTTTCAGTCAGACACCGACCAGCGCCGGGGGAATGATGTTTTCACTCGATTGGTCAGCATAATCCGGAAACTTAACGAACAGAATATTTTTTACGGCTCCTCCCTAACTGTTACCAGTACCAATTTTTCCACCTTGAGCGGTGACGATTATGTCCGCTTTTTGAGCGAATTAAACTGTAAAATGTTTTTCTTTGTTGAATATGCACCCGTTCACCCGGGGACTGAACTATTGACGATTACCGAACCTCAACGCCAGCAACTGGCTCAGATCATGCAGGATTACCGCCGGCGCTTTTCCGCCCTCTTCATCTCGGTTCCCGGAGACGAGAAGGACTTCGGCGGTTGTCTTTCAGCCGGACGCGGATTTGTGCACATCAGCGCTGAGGGTGCGGTTGAGCCCTGCCCGTTTGTCCCCTGTTCAGATGCTCATTTACAGGATAAAACGCTGGGAGAAGCACTCCAATCCCCCCTTTTAAAGGCCATCCGCGAAAGTAATGAGCCGCTGGAGACCGGCGGAAGTTGTGCCCTTTTTGCCAGAAAAGACTGGGTGCAATCACTGATAAACTCATCCAGGCCGTAAAAGTGTTTTCCCCCGCCGCCCGGAAGCACACCCCTCTAAGACCTGACCTTAGAGGGGTGTATTATTTGACAGGTTTAAAATAATTGGTTATTATATGATTATATGAGTATATGGTCATATATGGAGTAAGTATATGGATGACGGGGAAAGGGCGGCGATTTTTCGCCTGCATGCTGAATTCTGCAAATCTCTCTCGGATGCTAACCGCCTCTTGATTATTACCGTACTGGCTCGAGGTGAAACATCCGTCAATGAACTGGCGCAAAAGTTGGGCCTAAAGCAATCCAACGTTTCTAAACATCTCAGCCTGATGCGCGAACATGGCCTGGTCAATGCCAGAAGGCAGGGTTTAAGCATATACTACAACCTTTCTGACCGGCGGATCTTTGAAGCCATTAAAATGCTCCAGGATGTACAGGCCGATCAAATTGAAAAAAGGCGGAAGTTAGCTGCCGGAATCGCTCAGATCTAGTATTAAGGAGGTTAAAGTTGCCAGTTTATGAGTATAAATGCCCCGTTTGCCGCCAAAAATTCGAAAAGCGAGTCGGGTTTTTTAGATTCAATAAAAACTCAAAATGCCCCGGATGCGGGAATGATTACGCTGAAAGAGTTTTTTCTCCGTTTAGTTCAACTAATAACCGGTGTTCCACCGGCGGG
>DATIKD010000307.1:0-9585 GCA_035477965.1 Dehalococcoidales bacterium
ATATCGATTTATGATATCGTGGCAGTGTTTGCGGGCTATATGATGTGGATGGCTAAAAAACTGTCAGAATCGGATACATTACCAGCCTTCGTCCTGCCCAGGAAAATCCGGGATTGGGGGCTTAACCTGAAAGGCTCTACGGTGGACAGGATTTTCAACGACAAAAATGCGGAAAGAGATTTTGCGCTTTTAGGGGGCGGTGACATCGGCTTTCCGCTGGTTTTCGTAGCCTCAGTTTATGCCTTGCACGGTATAGCCTATGCTGTCGTCGTTGCGGCTGCTTCGCTGGTCGGACTGCTGTTTGCTTATTTTCTGCAAATGTACCTTTTAAAAGGCAAACCTTTACCAGCCCTGCCGCCTATATGCCTGGTGGCGGTCATGGGGTATGTGCTGGTCAGATACATCATTTAGGGAATAAACCGAAAACCGTTATGGAGGAGTGAATTGGCCAAATTTAAAAAACCGGTAGTCAAGACCAGGGACGGCATCCTGGAAGGATTGATCGAAAACGGGCTGTATGTCTTTAAAGGAATACCTTACGCCTCCCCTCCGGTCGGCCAGTTGAGATGGCTGAGTCCACAGCCGCCTTTGGGATGGACGGGGAAACGCAGCGTCCAAAAATTCGGGACCATCGCCCCCCAAATGAGAATGGAAATGAGTGTGAACGGTCCGCCAATGGAAGCTGAACCTCAGGACGAAAACTGCCTGTTTTTAAATATTTTCACACCGGGACTGGATGATAAAAAACGCCCGGTGATGGTCTGGATACACGGCGGGGCCTATAATCTGGGTTCCGGCTCAAGTCTGATGCATCCCGGCCATACTCTTCCAAAGAAAGGCGATGTGGTATTCGTCAGCCTCAACTACCGCCTGGGACCGCTGGGTTTCCTGCATCTGGTAAAAGCTACCGGAGGCCAAATTCCGGCCTCCGGCAATGAGGGTCTGCTGGACCAGATAGCTGCCCTCAGATGGGTAAAAGATAATATATCCGGTTTCGGTGGAGACCCATCCAATGTCACTATTTTCGGGGAATCGGCCGGTGGAATGAGCATCGGTTGCTTGTTATCCATGCCGCAGGCCCGCGGTCTTTTCCAGAAAGCCATACTCCAAAGCGGGGTTTCTACGGTCAGAACTCTGCCGGAAGCCGAAGCCAACGCCGATGCCTTTTTAGCCGTATTGGGCCAAAATGGGCGCCAGTGGGAGCAATTGCTGGCTCTGCCGGCAGCAAATATAATCGCACAGCATAAAAACTGGACCGGCCTGGATTTATGGTCATTAAGCCGGGGGGCCAAACTGGAGCCGGTAATTGACGGATATTCCCTGCCGGACTGGCCGCTGGTAGCCTGTAAAAATGGTTCTGCCAGGGACGTTGTGATAATGGCCGGGACTACCCTGGATGAATCTACCATTTTTACTGCCATGGACCGTCAGTTGTCCGCTATTTCTGAAAAAGAACTCGTAAAACGGCTGGAGAAATTCCTGCCTTCTGACTTTGTCTCCGGATTGATCCCGGCCTATAGTCAGGCCCTGGCTGAACGCGGTCTGCAAAAAGTTCTCCCCTACCATCTGTTTCATGCCATTTTTACCGATCTGCAATTCCGGATGCCGGCAGTCAGGCTGGTGGAATCACAAATCAAGCTGGGATCCAGCGCTTATTATTATATTTTTGATTGGACGAGCGCCATTCGCGGATTGGGTGCCTGCCATTCACTGGAACTGGGTTTTCTGTTTGGCAATCACCGTGCGGATTTTCACGGGGCCGGACCGGCGGCTGAAAAACTGGCTGATCAAATTCAGTCTGCCTGGATTGCCTTTGCCCGCAGCGGCAATCCTTCCTGCGAAAGTCTGGGAAGGTGGCCTTCCTATGGGAAAAGCCGGACAACCATGCTGCTGGGAGCTGACAGCCGGGCGGTAAAAGCCCCATTTGAGGCTGAAAGACAGGCCTGGGAAAAAGCCCCTGACCAGTGGTTGGGATAGGTTTTTTTCCAGGACCGGGAAGGCCTTCGCCAGTCCGGAATAAGGAATTTAAAACCGGTTTTTAAAACTGGTTAAAAAACACGTAAAATGGCCTATAAAACCACTTGACACAGCCCGGGTTTAGTGATATTAAATTAACTAAGGAAGAATAATTTTGCACTTCCTGAAAAGTAATAGTAAAAGAGGAAAAAAAGTGACATTATCAACCGCTCTCAAGGCAGAGGCATCTATCCAGGTAGAATCGGAACCCCCTTTATGTAAAAGAACGGGGGTGGAAGAAGAAGAAGAACCCCCGAGTAAACATGGTTTATCCATTAAAGACAGGTTTCTAAGTCAGGTCCCCCTCAAGGACTGGAACGACTGGAAATGGCAATTCAGAAATCGAATCACCTCGGTTTCAGAACTGGCTAAATATCTTCCCTTGTCCCACAAAGAACAAGCAGAAATCAAACTGGTCATCGGGCGCTACCCTTTTTCAGTTACCCCTTATTATCTTTCTTTGATCAATCCGGATGATAAGAATGATCCCATTCGCAAACAGGCTGTTCCCTGTTTTGAAGAAATCACCATGGCTGACATGGGAGAAGACGACCCGCTGGAAGAAGAAAGTCATACCGTAGTTCCCGGCCTGGTACATCGATACCCGGACCGGGTCTTAATGGTTTTGACCGATGTTTGCCCGATGTTGTGCCGCCATTGTACCCGCAAGCGCGAATGGCATAACGGAGGTTGGGTACGTCAGCAAGAAGAGATGGAAACCATGCTGGCCTACATCCGCAATCACCCGGAGGTGAGAGACGTTATCATATCCGGTGGAGATGTTTTAACACTTTCTACCGAGCGGTTGGAGAAAGTACTCTATAAACTTCGCAAAATAGAAACGGTTGAAATAATCCGCATTGGTTCACGCTATCCGGTGGTTTTACCCCAGCGCATTGATGCCGAATTGTGCGATATGCTATCCAAATACGGTCCGATCTGGTTTAATACCCATTTCAATCATCCCAACGAGATGACTCCTGAATCAGCCAGGGCCTGTGACATGCTGGTGCGGGCTGGCGTGCCAGTCAACAATCAAGCCGTACTGTTGCGTGGCATCAATGATAATGTGGCTACCCAGCTCAAGCTTTCACACGCTTTGCTGAAAGCCAAGGTACGTCCTTACTATTTGTTCCAGTGCGACGAAGTACGCGGCACTGAGCATTTACGCACTCCGGTAGAGACCGGTGTCAACATTATCGACGGCATGAGAGGCCATACTTCGGGCCTGGCAGTACCCACCTTTGTAATCGACCTGCCTTCCGGCGGCGGAAAAGTGCCATTACAGCCGGACTATGTTTTATCCCATACCCCGGAAAGATTGATTCTGAGGAACTATCAGAACCGCATTATGACTTTCCGTAATCCGGGCGCTGAGCTTTCTGGCAAAGTGGCGGTTGAGCCTCAGGTACAGGAAGTGACAGCCCATGAAAATAGGACTCTCGTACGATCTTAAAGAAGCATTCAATCCGGCCCGCGAAGGGCCGGAAGATGCCTTTGAGGAATATGATTCAGTAGAGACGGTGGAAGCCCTCAGGCAGGCCATTGAAGCCAGAGGGCATTCAGTGCTGAAACTGGGGGGAGGCCTTCAGTTTCTGCATAATATTCTTTCTGAAAAAGTTGATTTTGTCTTTAATATCTCTGAAGGACTGGGGAGTTACCGCAGCCGCGAGGCCCAGGTACCCTCAGTGCTGGAGATGCTGAACATCCCCTATACAGGCGCTGATCCACAGTGCCTGGCGGTCTGCCTGGACAAACATCTAACCAAGAAAATAGTTGCTGTTGAAGGTATTCCGACCCCTGCCTGGTGCGTGGTGGACCAGTCCAATTTCGCTCAAATCGATTGGAAAACCCTGCCTTTTCCGGCTTTTGTCAAACCCGTCTGGGAAGGCTCCAGCAAAGGCATCCGTCTGAAATCTCTGGTACGTAGTCCCGCGCAACTGCAAGAACTGGTCAACGAATTATTAAAGGCTTACCGCCAACCGGTTCTGGTCGAGGAGTTCATTTCAGGTGAAGAGGTGACGGTGGGCATGGTGGGTAATAACCCTGCCAAAATAATCGGCATTATGCGGGTTGTACCCCGCCAGAAAGAAACTGATTTCATCTATTCGCTGGAAGTAAAGCGCGATTATGAGAATCTGGTGGACTACGAGTGTCCGGCTAAACTGCCCGCCAGAATAGTCCGAAAAATCGAAGAATACAGCCGGCAGGCTTTTAAACTTCTGGGCTGCCGCGATTTTGCCAGGCTGGATTACCGCGTGGCCACAGACGGGACTCCCTTTTTCCTGGAGGTTAATCCTCTGGCAGGCCTCAATCCGCGCAGCAGTGACATTGTGATAATGGCCGGTCTGGTCAATTTGAAGTACAATGACCTGATTGGAGCCATTCTGGATGCAGCTTTTCAGAGAAACGCACTTTGAAGCTGAAAGTGGCTCTGGTTTATAACCAGCCTGAGGCTGACCGCTACCATGCGATGGGAGAGTCGGCGGCTGAACTGGGCGTGCTGGACGAAGTCCGGGCTGTCAGCCATGCAATATCTGAGCTTAAATACGAATGCCAGAACGTAGCCCTCAGGCCGCCCATCAGTTCCGCCAGAGAAACCCTCAGCCGCATCCGTGCCGATGTAGTCTTCAATTTATTTGAAGGCTTTGCGGGCTCACCTGAAACTGAGGCCGAAATTGCTTCCCTGCTGGCAGATTTGAAACTGCCTTTTACCGGCTGCCCACCGCAAGCGTTAGGTCTGGCCCTGGACAAAGCCCGAACCAAGCAGATTCTCAAGACGGCCGGGATACCTACGCCGGACTTCCAGGTGCTGGACCCATCTTCTTTAACCAATTTCCGTCTGGACTTCCCCTGTATTGTCAAACCAGTGGCGGATGATGCCAGCCACGGCCTTTCGGAGGAAAGCGTGGTGCATGATTTAGGCTCTTTGGAAAGGCAAATTGACCGGATTTGCCGGCTTTTCGGCGGTCAGGCGCTGGTGGAAGAATTTATCGACGGTCGAGAGTTCAATACCACGGTCATTGGCCGCGGCCGTTTAATCATTCCGGCCATATCTGAGATTGTCTATACCCTTCCGCCGGAAAAGCCCAGGCTATTGACTTTTGAATCCAAATGGCAAGAAGACAGCCTGTATTTTAAAAATACCCGTAATGTTTGCCCCGCCTCGATTAATGAACTTGAGCATGCCAGAATCAGCCGTATCGCCAAATCGGCCTTCCGGTTGACCGGCTGCCGGGGTTATGCCCGCGTAGATTTCCGGCAGAATAGAACGGGCCAGTTTATGGTGCTGGAAGTCAATCCCAATCCGGATATTTCTCCCGGCTCCGGAGCTTCCCTGCAAATCGCCGCTGCCGGATTGAGCTATACTCGTTTCATTGAAAAGGTTATCCGAATTGCCTTAAACTGAAGGAACAAAGCGGCTCCGCAAGCGGCAGGCGAAAACGATTTTCCCCGGTATATCTCAAAATTAAGGAGTTAATATGTTAATCCGGCCTATGAATGAACAGGACAAGCAGTCCATACTTGAAATTTTGTATAATACACCGGAATTCAATCCCATGGACCTTGCAGTGGCCATTGAAGTGATTGACGACTATCTGCAAAACCCGGTCGATTCCGGTTACAATATCATGGTCGCGGAGATTGATTCAAATATTGCCGGTTATATTTGCTACGGCCACAACAGCATGACCGTCAGTACCTGGGAAATCTACTGGATTGCGGTCTCCCATAATCTGCAGGGCCAGGGAATCGGGCGGCAGTTGATGGCTGAGGCGGAAGAGAATATCCGCAAGGCCGGAGGCAAGCTGATAGTCCTTGAGACTTCCTCCACCTCATTGTATGATAAAACCAATCGTTTTTATATCAATCTGGACTATAAAATTGACTGTCAGATCAAAGACTACTACGCTCCGAATGATGATATGATACTATATGAAAAACGGATTCTCTAGCCGCCAGGTTCGAGGCTGATAGTTGAGGAGCACAGCTAACAATATTCACAAAATGAAAGGTTAGACAGCCGGCCTGGAGACTCAATCGACCTGTGTTATAAGAGAATTTTGTGAAAGGAGGCAAAAATGACCCAATGGCATGCATATTTCAATCAACAGGGTAAAGCGCCGCCCTGGCCCTATCCGGTAAATTATGACAAAGAGACTGAGATAGAAACTGATGTACTGGTCATTGGCGGGGGCATTGCGGGATGCTGGGCGGCAATCAGTGCTGCTCGCAAAGGAGTAAGGGTGGCTCTGGTCGAAAAAGGCGATACTGTTCGCAGTGGAGCGGGAGGCCCGGGTTGCGATCACTGGTGCCAGTGTGCGGCAAATCCACATTCCAAGGTTGATCCGGATGAATGGGCGAAATTTATTACTGATTTCCCTGGCACAATGTCAGAGTTACCTAAAGGCAGTAATCCTGTAAATTACGGTAACGGCATCGGAATGCAAATATCCTGCCGGGAAAATTATGACACTCTACTGGAATTGGAGAAGATGGGCGGTAAAATCCGCGACACCGACGATGAATATGTCGGTGCCGAGGGCCGCTACGCAGACACCAAATTTATGTTTTCTCCGCGCACCAATCCCAACCACACCAAGGACCTGGTCATTCGTATCTGGGGTACAACTTTTAAACCGGCTTTAAAGAAAGAGTGCCAGAGACTGGGTATTCAAATATTTGATCGTGTTATGGTAACCGGACTGTTGAACCAGGGCGGGATTCAAGGGGGTAGAATAATTGGTGCAACCGGTCTTAACAATCGCACCGGTGAATTTTTGATTTTCAAGTCGAAGGCTGCTGTCCTGGCCACAGCTGCCGATTTTTATTTATGGATGCTGGATACCGAGCATGCCGGCAGCCGACAATTTCGTTCTCGCAATTCTACCGGCGACGGCCTGGCCATGGCCTGGAAAGCAGGTGCAGAAATGGTACTCATGGAGAAGTCTGCCCCTTTAACTCTGGGAGGAGGTTTCAAGCATAACTGGTATGGTGGAGCCGGAGACGCCAGCTATGAGAATCTACAACTGGTGGATGCTGCTGGCAATAAATTACCCTGGCCAACCCAGGGTTGGCAGGATGGAGGAGCAATGTTTCCTGAACCTCCGGTTCGGGAAGCAATCCGTAAAGGAATATTTAAAGGTGAATGGCAATTACCGTTTTACGGTGATTTTCCAGGAATGCCTGAAATAGAGCGCAAGATCACCTGGAAATTGATGCTGGGTGAAGAGTCTACCACCAAAATCATTACCGATACCTATGAAAGGGCTGGATTTGATCCCGGCCGACACCTTCTGCAGAATTATACTTTTATCGAAGGCGAAACTCCGGCTCAATGGAAAACGGCCAGAGGCAGTGGTCCGCTGATTGACTGGGACCTTAAAACCAGCCTCGATGGTCTTTATGCCGCTGGAGATCAGCTATTTTCACCCGGCGATCATAGCTTTGCCGCTTCTACCGGCCGCTATGCTGGTCGCAAAGCAGCAGATTATGCCAGTCAGGTGGACGCAGTTCGACCTCTTAGAGAGCAGATTGATCGCGAAAAAGCCCGGGTTTATGCACCTGTCAGACGGACGGGAGGAATGGAGTGGAAGGAAATCAATTCCGGTATCGGCAGGATCATGCAGTACTTTTGCAGTGAATTCAAGACCGAACGGCTTTTACAGATGGGGCTCGATTATCTGAACGAGATCGAGGAAAAGTTTGTCCCGCGTTTATTTGCGCTGGACCCCCACAAGCTTATGCGTACGCTGGAAGATCAAAGTATGCTGGCTCACGGCCAGATGATATTTCATGCCTCTTTGGCCCGCCGCGCCAGCAGCCGCGCTCTCAACTTCTTCCGGATAGATTATCCTGAAGTTGACCCACCGGAATGGAACAAGTATATTTCCTTCAAACTCGACAATAACAGGGTTAAAACTCGGGATATACCTTTGAACTATTGGGGTGATATGAAAGCCAATTATGAGGCCCACAACCGGGATTATGCCGGGGTGCATAAAGGGAAGCAAGGAGAAAACAATGGCTGAAATGCAGATTAATGCTTTGCCTAATATTACCACACCAAGCTCGCCGGTCACGTTCAACCCTGAAAAATGCGTGGGTTGTAACACCTGCGTGAATGTTTGCCAGGTGGATGTTTACATTCCTAATCCGGTCAAAGGCGCCCCCCCGATTATTCTTCATCCGGATGAGTGCTGGTATTGCGGATGCTGTGTCTTCGATTGTAAACACCCGGGGGCCATTATTTTTAACTGGCCTCTGCAGCAGCGCGGCTCCTGGAAAGATAAAGTCACCGGAAAGATCGGATGGGACAACGTTTAACCCAGGAACTGCCAGGATATTTCTAAACGTTTCATCAGGAATATTGACTAAAATGGTTAAAAAACCTCACCACCGATTGGGTGGTGAGGTTTTATAATAGGTCATGGTGATCTTGTTCTGTCAGACCATCTTCAGGCTTTAATTAACGCCCGGTATTTCTCTTTAAAATTTACCGGCCGTTCTAAAAACAGCCTTGTAACCTTGGGCCAGTCCAGATTAATCATATGAAACACCCTATCTGCATATTTCATACCCGTTTTTTGATCCTCCTTTATATTCTTTTGATAGTCACAAGAATTCTTATTGAAAAGAGGTTTGTAATGAAATTGACTGATGCTACGATATCATTGATAACATTATAGTGTTAATTATAATGTCAGGGCCTGGATCACCGTAAAGAACCTGCCTGAGGTCCTTTTGTTAAAATCTTGTTTAGCAAATTGAAAAACCGCCTGTTCTCAGCTATGATTGGTCTATAAATGATTCTGCGCAAGTCTCTATAAACGCGCAGGCTAAAAATCAAAATAGAGTAATGACTGGAGGAAAAAGATGCCAGAAACCGGCGGTTTTTCTTATGAAGTTCTGAGTCCCTGGGCGGAAGCTGACCCTGTTGCATGGCGCGGTATTAACCCTAGAATCAATGATCTGACAGGCAAAAAGGTAGGGATATACTGTAACACCAAGCGCGTGGCGCCTCCAACATTAAAGTTGATTGAAAACAGACTGCGCAATCAATTTCAAATTGCTTCAATTAGCTGGTTCTATATGATGGTGCCCAATGAACCTGTTATGGAACAGCCGCGCAGGCGCGATTTTGAGAAATGGCTCGAGGAAGTAGATACTGTAATTGCTGCCTACGGTGACTGAGGTTCGTGTACCAAGTACCTTGTGTACGATGCAGTTTCAATCGAAGACCACCGGAAACCAGTGGTCGTACTGGTGAATCAGGGCTTTGCCAATGATGCTGAATCAGCTACTCGAGGCAAGGGGATGCCTGGATTAAGAATGGTATCTATGACTGTGCCCTGTGAGGGCACGATTATGGAAGATATTGCCGCTGGTGTGGATGAAGCCTGGGACAGGATCGTATCTGCATTAGTCAAACCCCTCAGCACTGCGGAGAAAAGTCCTTCTCCACCAAAGGTAGAAAAGCCGGAAAGGATCATTTTCAAGGGAAACCTGGCAGAAGTCAACCTGTTCTTCTACCGAAGGGGATGGTCAGATGGTTTACCCATCATACCT
>DATIKD010000308.1:0-2702 GCA_035477965.1 Dehalococcoidales bacterium
GTGGTAAATATACCGATAGTGTGATTGACAGCTATTATAAAATGCCTCTCTTTAAACCGCTGATTTATATCGGGCTGGGAATAAATCGCGCCTTTAGAGATGAAGCCCAGTTGATTTCAGGCATGATAATACCCTTTGATAAACCTTTAAAAATTGCTGATCAGGTCAACCAAAACCTGAGTGTGCATATTTTTAATTATGATTCATCCTTTGCACCCCCCGGCAAGACGTCGATCATCGTCTCAATTGAATCTGAGTTTGATTATTGGGCGGATTTACGCCGCAACCCGGCGGCCTATAAAGATGAAAAGGAAAGAATAGCGGTTGCGGTAGTTGCCGCCCTGAACAAACGCTTCCCCGGTCTGGCCAAAGATGTGGAAATGTGGGATGTAGCCACACCGGTGACTTTCTACCGATATACCGGTAACTGGCAGGGAAGCTACGAAGGCTTTTTGATAACTCCCCAGAATATGATGCTTCAAATGCGAAAAACATTGCCTGGTCTGGATGATTTTTACATGGCTGGACAATGGGTTCAGCCGGGCGGTGGATTACCCACCGCACTCATATCCGGCAGTCAGGCCGTTCAGCTAATATGCAAAAAGGATAAAAAGAAATATACGGCTTCAGTACCGTGATGAAGGCAGAAAAAATTACAACGGCTAGTTCTGGCTGAATTTCTGGGCCAGAATGGATTCAGTATAGATTGGTACGGTAAAGCTGAAAGTGCTGCCTTTACCCGGCTCGCTGTTTACTTCAATTTTTCCGCCGTGTAACTCAATTAACATTTTACTCAGCGATAAGCCTATACCCAACCCGCCTAAACCCTGTCCTTCGTTGACTTTCCGGCGGTATGGGTCGAAAAGGTGTTCCATCTCTTCCCTGGAAATGCCTCGCCCGGTGTCCTTAATAATGACCTGCACACAATCAGCCAGTTTTTCGCTCGTTAGCTCAATGTGACCGGCCTGAGTAAATTTTAGAGCGTTGCCAACCAGATTAAACAAAACCTGTCGCAACCGTCCCCGGTCACCCAATGCCAGAGGCAATTCACCCTTGATTTCGAGGTACATCCCCAGACCTTTGCTTTTAGCCAGCGGAAGCATTTCGCTTTCAATTTCCTTGAGCAGCTTGACCATGTCCACGGGCATCGGACTGATCCTCAATAAGCCTATTTCGCCGCGAGCCAGTTCGATCAACTCATCGATGCGTTGCTTCAAATTGTGGGATGCGCGGCGGATATTGCGGACCAGGGCGGATAAAACGGGTTCTTCAACTTCCGCCTCCAGCATTTCACCGGATGCCATTATAGAGGTCAGGGGAGTATTTAACTCATGTACCAGCGCGCGAGTATACCGGCTGCGCTTTTCCATTTCTGCCTGCAGCGAGCTTCTTAACTCTCGCTCGGCGTTATACATTTCTTCCAGTTGTCGCTGGGTCATTTTGCGTTCGGTAATATCATGGGCGGTTACCATGAGGGCAGCCTTACCTGCATCGATAATTTCTCCGATGGATAATTCGACTTCTCGTTTATCTCCATTTTTACATAACAGTTCTACCTCGTAGATTGCCGGTGCTGTTTCAGCACCATTTCCGGCAGCCAGCCTTTTTACAACCTGTTCCCGATAAGCCTCGCCAATAAAATGCGCGAAAGATCGCCCAATTATTTCATCTCGGTCAAAACCGGTTATTTCACTCAGACGATTGTTGGCAAATTTTACCGAATTGTCCTGTACTACACAGACGGCTTCATTGGACTGTTCCACCAGGGTAGCATACCTGGCTTCACTTTCTTTTAGAGTCTGTTCCATTTTCCGTCTTTCGGTGATATCGCGCAAAACCAGCAGATAGCCTATGATTTTCCGCCGTGAATCATGCAAATCAGTGAGAGTAATTTCCAGGTCATTCCGGCTTCGGGTAGTGAACTCAAAATGTCTACCTTTTTTCAGGTTATCGAAAGCCGGTTGCATATCCGGCCAGATAGTAGTGATCAACTGACCGATCACTTTCTCCTTGTTTTTTCCGATTATTCGTTCAGCCGCGGGATTGATATCTTTTACCATCATCTTTTCATCCAGGGTTACGATACCATCCGGCATGACTTCAACCAGGGTTCCTCGGGCGACCGGCACAACGTTTAGAAACCGAAATCGGAATAGGGCAGTGGCGTAAACCACAAATCCGATAATAAAAGCAATTGGAATAATATCCGTTCCCAGGAAATATCCAAAACCCAGGCTGAATATGGCAACACCCAGTCCGGGAATCAAAGTCCCAGCCAGGAGCGCAAATATTTGCCTGCGGTAGAGACCCTTATGTTGAATTGCGTTGCCCCAGAGCAACAGATAACCCGTAAAAACCAGCGACCAGAAGTACCCTGTTTGCAGCCAGTAGAGAAAACTATGGGACCAGACCACCAGTATGCCGGAACTGTCAAAAGAAGGATGGATGTTTAACCATTCTATACCATGCCACTGGTGGGTCGCCACCGCCAGAGTGGTAAAAATCGGGACCGCCGAAATCAGAAGCAGGTTTACCGGTTTCTTCCAGAACCGGTAACCGCAAAACTCGAGTGCAAATAAAAAAAACAGAATGACACTTGCCGCCAGCCAGAGGTACATAATCTCAGCCAGGGTTACCTTGGCTTCCCAGTCGCCAATGGCCGATACCAGTACCCGTAAAAACATCCAACCGGATGCAGCCAG
>DATIKD010000309.1:0-5251 GCA_035477965.1 Dehalococcoidales bacterium
GGACTGATCGGATCAGAAAATAAATACCCATCTCAGCTTTCCGGAGGCATGCGTCAGCGGGTTGCTCTGGCCAGGGCTTTTTCTGTGGAACCTGAAATCATTTTGATGGACGAGCCGTTTGCGGCGGTTGATGCGCTGACAAGAGAAAAACTGCAAGAGGACCTGCTGAATATCTGGGAAATTACCAAAAAGACTATTGTATTGGTTACTCATGATATTGGTGAAGCAGTCTACATGGCAGACAGGGTGGTTGTTTTTTCGCCCAATCCCGGTACCATACGGAATATCCTTAGCGTGGATGTTCCTAGACCCAGAAATAATAACGACCCCAAACTGGAACAGATCAAAGATCGCATATTTCAAATTTACCGCTATGATGTTATTGGAGAAGCTGCGGACTACGTAATTTAAAGGGAGAGATAAATGGACCAGGCTCTGAGACTTAAAACAGAAAATCAAACTACGGTGCAAAAGAATTTCCGTGGAAAGATTTATGATGACATAACTAAAACTATTGGCTACACACCGCTGGTCAGGATCAACCGTCTGGCTCAAGATGTAGAAGCCACCATTGCCGTAAAACTGGAGTCTTTTAATCCGCTTAACAGCGTCAAAGACCGAATCGGGGTGGCTATGATTGAAGCGGCGGAAAAAGCCGGCGCTCTGAAGAAAGGGGCGGTAGTCATTGAACCCACCTCCGGCAACACGGGTATAGGGCTGGCTTTCACCTGTGCCGCCAAAGGATATAAGCTTATTCTGACCATGCCGGAAACGATGTCAGTAGAAAGAAGAAAAATCCTGCAGATGTTAGGCGCCAGGGTTGTGCTTACCCCGGGAAATGAAGGTATGAAAGGGGCCATAAAAAAAGCGGATGAGCTGCACCATGAAATAAAAGGGAGCATCATCCCCCAACAATTCGAGAATTCGGCCAATCCCGAAATCCATAGAAATACCACTGCGGAGGAGATCTGGGAAGATACCGCCGGGCAGGTTGATATCCTGGTAGCCGGTGTTGGTACCGGGGGAACGATCACGGGTATTTCTGAAGTGATAAAAAACCGGAAACCCTCTTTTCAGGCTATTGGCGTAGAACCTGAAGCCTCTCCGGTGCTTTCCGGAGGGATTGCCGGTCCTCACCGAATTCAAGGTATCGGCGCCGGTTTCGTTCCCAGGATACTGAATAAATCGATCATTGATGAAATAGTGGCTGTAAAAAATGAAGATGCCTTTTCAACGTCACGCCGGTTAGCGCAGGAAGAAGGTATCCTTTGCGGTATTTCCGCCGGAGCGGCCATGTGGGCAGCCTTGAACGTTGCGCGCAAACCGCAAAACAAGGGGAAATTGATTGTGACCATTTTCGCTGATTCGGGTGAAAGATATCTCTCCACGCCTTTGTTCACGCTGGATTTATAGTCTAGAATGTTACCGTGAGGGTAGAAATTATGAGCGGAATAAAACAAACTGGTTACCATTTATTACGGAGAACAGGCCACCCAAAGGCCTTGTTTTTTATCCTGACGGCCGCGCTTTTGGCATCCTTGTTAGCCGGCTGTGCAACGGCGAATTCATTAGACTATGACTATACTCCTGACGCCGGCACTGCCATCATCAAGATCTCGGATATCCTGGAACAACCTTCGAATTTCCAGGGTAAAGAGGTGGTTCTAAAAGGGAAAATTGGCAGTCAATGCAGAACGGGATGCTGGTTTTATCTGAATGACGGCAGCGGCGAAATTTACGTCGACCTGGCTCCCAGCAATTTAGCCATCCCGCAAAAACGCGGGGCTACAGTAGTCGTCCTGGGAGAGGTCATACAAAAAAGTGGCCACATATACATCATTGGGAAAAGGCTAGGGTTCTAAATGCATACAATTAAGTTCGTCCGGTTTGCGTTAAAAAATTTATTGAGGCGGCGGACACGCACGGCACTCACGATTCTGGGTGTCGCTGCCGCCGTGGCCATATTCTTCAGTTTGCTGACGTTTAATGCCGGTTATACCAGACAGTTGAACAAGGAACTGGACCGGGTTGGGGCGCATTTACTGGCAGTACCCAAGGGATGCCCTTATGAAGCGGCGGCGCTCATTATTCATGGAGGGGTTATTCCCCAGTATCTAATGATTGAAGACCTGGCTCTGGCACAGGCAATACCGGGGGTTGAAGTCGCCGCACCTTTACTGCTACACCAGTTCTTTAAGGATAACCGGCCGCATATAGTCTATGGAATAGATGCAGTGCAGATGCAGGACCTGAAACCCTGGTGGAGTATGAGAGACGGGCGATTCTTCACGAATGATGAAAAGGGTGTTATGGTGGTGGGGAACAGTCTGGCTAAGAGCGAAAACCTGAAAGTCGGGGACGTCTTGTCCTTCGGGTTAAGACAGGAACCGTTTGAAATAGTAGGCATCCTGGATGAAACACAGTCACAGGATGATGAATTCCATTTTCTTTCCATTTCAGAAGTGCAGCGTATTTTTGACAAACCCGACCAAATGACGGCCATCGCCATCAAGCTCACGGATGTGTCCCGGATTTCCGAGATATCCGCCAGACTGCAAGAAATCCCCGATATACAGGTAGTAACCATGAGTCAAATGATGGGAACTGTTTTGAACCTGGTCGGTTCAGTCAGGTCCTTGCTGATCTCCGTTATTTTGGTAGCCGTGATCATCAGCATCTTTGGCATCATCAATACGCTTTTGATGTCCGTCAACGAAAGAAGGTCGGAGTTCGGAATGATGAAGGCGATCGGGGCCTCCGGAGGAGACATTGGCCGGCTGATACTGATAGAGACGGTGTTTTTAACTCTGAGCGGAGGGATACTGGGCATAGGGTTTTCAATTCTGGGTTCAACTTTGATAGAGGGATTCGTGCGCGACATTGTGCCGTATACCCCGGCCGGTAATCTGATAACGGTTGATGGGGGGATTATCGGGATAAGCCTGGCCTTCTCGTTGATTATCGGAATTGTATGCGGCCTGTATCCGGCCATAAAGTCATCCCGGCTCTCTCCGATGGAAGCCATAAGGAATAGTTACGAATGAACGGAAATATTATCACTGCTGAAAAATTGACCAAGACCTACCGGCGGGGGAATGAAAAACTATACGCCCTCAATGAAATAGACCTGGAGATAGCCAGTGGGGAATTTGCGGCGATTGTTGGCCCTTCAGGTTCAGGGAAGACGACTCTGCTCAATATGTTAGGTTGTCTGGATACTCCTGACGCGGGCAGCCTGCGGATAAACTCCGTTAGTGTTAGCAACCTGAAAGAAAGGGAACGGGGTAAGCTGCGCCGTGAAATCATGGGTTTTGTTTTTCAACAGTTTTACCTTTTGCCTACACTCTCCGTGCGAGAAAACATTGAACTGCCGTTCCTTTTCAACCGGCAGAGTGGCTATAAAGAAACGGTTGACAAGATTATTGAGACTATTGGTCTTACCGCCAGAGTTATGCATCTGCCCCATCAGCTAAGCGGCGGAGAAATGCAGCGGGTAGCCATCGGCAGGGCTCTGGTCAACCAACCCAGGATACTATTGGCCGATGAACCTACCGGCAACCTGGACTCGGGCACTGCCAGAAACATAATCCAGTTGCTTCAGAGACTTAACGGACAGGGGCTTACCATAATAGTTGTCACCCATAACGAGGCACTAGCCAATCTGGCGCACCGGATAATTCCTTTGAAAGACGGTAAAATTGTGTGATCAACCTGGATGTCGATGAGGTATCAGGTGTAAAAGCAAGTTCGGGACTCCAGAATTACGAACGTCCTGTCATGCCGGAAGCCTTTTCCGTTGTCATCCTGGAAGCCTCGAGTGGCGAAGCCGAGGCATCCGGCGGCCCCTTTTGGCTGTCATGCCGGAGGCCTCGAAAGGCGAGGCTGAAGGATCTGGTGAAGGGGCGGCCAGCCTTCGTGCCTGGCTCATTGATTGCCCCTCCCCGCAAGATTCTTCGCCCTGCTCAGGAGTGAAGGAGTTCTCGGGGCTCCAGAATGACAGTTTTGGGGCTTGGATTCTTCGCCCCGACAGGGGAAAAGGCAGGCTCGGGGCTCTAAAATTACGACCGCCCTGCCATGCCGGAAGCCTTTTTCGTTGTCATCCTGGAAGCCTCGATTGGCGAGGCTGAAGGATCTGGTGAAGGGGCGGCCAGTCGTTAATGCCTGAAGCTGGATGAGGGGTACAACCTTTTCTTCCTCCATACAATAACCATTTACAGCCAGAATAGATTATTTTAATAAAGGCGTTGATCGTTCTGCGCATAATTTGTTCAGCACTCCTCCCAAAGCCAATTTCAGGTTTTTCGCGGCCATTTGAGAAGGTCAGATGTAATCAGCTAACAGGCTGCGCCTGAAGAAGGCGCACCAGTGCCTACCTCAGGGTTTACATATTCGTGCTAGAATATAAATATAAGTCAGGACGTTCGGGAGGAATAAAATGAAACTGAGTGCCCGCAATATCTTAAAAGGGAAAGTTGTCAAAGTAACCCCGGGAGTGGTTAACACCGAAGTGATTTTAGAGTTACCCGGTGGAGCACAGGTTGTATCTATTATTACCAAAGAATCGGCTGAAAACCTGGGGTTAGCGGTTGGGAAGCCTGCATATGCGGTTATCAAAGCCTCTAACGTTATGATCGCCATTGACTAACGGTTCAAGCAGCGTACTCAAGGAATAATCCAAACCCTGTAATTTGGAAATTGAATGCGCACCAGGCAGAGAGAAATCGAAAGACAGGCCTTTTGTAAACCTATCACCCGGTGCTGAAAACACTACCTGAAAAGATACACCTCCGGCGGTTCATGCCCGGGCCGTTCTTATTGAAAAAGTCCAGGCGCAAACCCGCTATCGGCCAGAGGTGTTGGCTCTATCTTACTCCGCCAAATTCAACTACCACGAGCTTGAGTTGCGTATATTCCTCAAGTCCGTAAGTGGAATTTTCTTTACCAAAACCGCTTTCTTTAAAACCTCCCCAGGGTGTTTCCGGGGTGACGAAACGGCCGCTGTTAACCCCTACTGCGCCGGCGTTAATCCGGCTGGCAATCTTGTATCCTCGCGACAGGTTATTTGTCCAAACAGAGGCGCAGAGCCCGTAAACATTATCGTTGGCTGAAGCGATGACTTCTTCGTCTGAGGAGAATTTAATGAAACACGCCACCGGACCGAATATTTCATCGCGGAATATTTTCATATGGGGTTTTACACCAGTGAAAACGGTAGGCAAAACATAATATCCTTTGTTCAGCGGAGGCTGAG
>DATIKD010000310.1:0-8067 GCA_035477965.1 Dehalococcoidales bacterium
GAAGGAGCAGCAGTGTGGATAACGGTGAAGGGAACTGTGCTTTAAAAAGCTTGTGTGAGAGACTGGGCACCAGCGTTGCCCTGTGTTCTTCAGCAGCCGCCCCAAAACACAAAATCCTGGAACAAATGCGGCACACTTACAACGGCGACGCCCAGCTAATCAGAATGTCTTTGATTGAACAGGATATCGACCGGTTAAGGGCCTGCGTCAATACCGTAATCAAACTTCTGGCCTGAGCCCATTGGAGAAAAACCTCCGGCACTGTCCAATCTTTCACACAGCGGTATTACCCGTTCATGCCTGCACTTTGTCGTTAGTTCCTGCAGAAGATACCCTCTTTCAACTACTATTGCAATTGGGGTTGTTTTAAATTATAATATATCTAAATGTTAGTGATAATCTAACTAATATTAATAACCATGTAGAAGGATAATTGAAAATATGAACAGCGCAAATCCAGAACAACTGGTTAATGAAATCCTGGGGACCGCTGATCGCCTTTTTCGATTATTATTGCCGGCTGTGCCGGACGAAATATTAACAATGGATATCACCATGGCCCAGATGAAAATAATGCTGATACTTTTTATTCATGGGCCGCAACGCATGACCCATCTGGCAACTGAACTGGATGTAACCCTGCCAACAGCCACCAGCCTGGTAGATAAGCTGGTAGATAAAGGTTATGTGTCACGTGAAAACCAGACTGATGACCGCCGGGTGGTTCTCTGCAAACTGTCTGAACCGGGGCTAAAAACCATACGCGGCATCTGGGAAGCAGCGCGCATCCGCAGCCGTCAGCTTTTAGAGGCGATGGATGTCTACCGGCTCGAAATGTTTCGGGATGTTTTGAATGATATGCTGAAAACGGCCGGGCCTAAACTGGCTGAAAGCTCTGCACGGGAACTTCCAAGAAAAAAAGAATCACTATAAATTCGGCTGAGGATGGGAGGAGGGGTAAAATGATAGTTGTTACAGGAGCCACCGGACATATTGGGAATGTACTGGTCCGCCTGCTTCTAACCTTAAACCAAAAAGTTAGAGCGCTGGTCCTGCCCGGAGAAGACCTGACCGCATTGCGAGAGCTGGATGTGGAAATTGTCACCGGCGATATATGCCGGCCTGAATCCCTTATGCCGGCCTTTAAAGGCGCGGATATGGTTTATCATCTGGCTGGTATTATTTCGATTATACCCGGCAGAGAACGGATTTTACAGGAGGTTAACGTTCAGGGTACCCGCAACGTAATTGATGCCTGCCTGAAAAATAATGTTAGAAGGCTGGTTTATACCAGTTCGATACACGCTCTTAAAGAACCCCCGCACGGTACAGCCATTTCGGAGTCACAACCATTCGATCCTTCGTCAGTGTTGGGCCATTATGCCAAATCCAAAGCCCAGGCTTCGCTGGAAGCACTGTCTGCGGCCGCCAGAGGCCTGGACACAGTTATCGTTTGCCCTTCCGGTGTAATAGGGCCTTACGATTTTAAAGGTTCTGAAATGGGCTACTTGATTCAGGCTTTTGTCCGGCGCAAACTGCCGGCCGGTGTAAACGGCGCTTATGACTTTATTGATGTGCGTGATGTAGCCGCCGGGATGGTAGCCGCCGGAGAAAAGGGTATCAGCGGTGAAGTATATATTTTATCCGGAGAACAAATTACTATCCGCCAGTTATTCAAGTCGCTGGAACTTATAAGCGGCATCAAACCGCCGCGCCTGATGGTACCCTGCTGGCTGGCCAAAGCTGCCGGTGTCATCATCACTCCCTTTTTACTGCGTTTAAAAAAGAAACCCCTCTTGACTCCCTATTCCATCGATGTTTTACAAAGCAATTCGCAAATTGATTCCAAAAAAACCAGGAAAGCCCTGGGTTTTTCAGCCAGACCGCTAATCGAATCTTTGCGGGATACCGTCTTGTGGTTCAAGTTAAAGACTCAACCCATGTCAAATTCCAGCTAACTAACCTGGTGCCCTTTTGAAACTTACCGCCGGAGGCAGTAAAGCCTCCGGCGGTTTTTTTCAGGTCGCATTGCCTCGTTTGACGCCAACCTGATATACTTTAGCCAGCCAACCGGCATAGTGATCGGGTGTTTAACTTATCAGGAGGTTCAGAATGGGTGAATACGGGTATACCGGTAAGATACTTTTAGTGGATCTTTCATCCCGCCGGATCAGCATTCTGCCTTCCTCTGATTATACTTCTCGGTTTATGGGTGGGCGCGGAATTTCCGCCCGGCTTTACTGGGATCTGGTACCTTCCGAAACTCGAGCGCTGGATGCAGACAACTGCCTTATCTGTGCCACCGGACCCGTCACCGGTTTTAACGGTGTAGCCGGTGGTCGGTGGACGATCTGTTCTCGCAGTGCAATCGGACAACCTGAAGCTTTTACCCACGGCAATCTGGGAGGGAGATGGGGGGCTGAACTTAAATACGCCGGGTATGATGCACTGGCTGTGACCGGAAAATCCGAAAAGCCGGTTTACATATATATTAATAACGGGCAGGTTGAAATCAGAGAAGCTGCTTTCTTGTGGAGCATGACCACCTTCGATAGTCAGCAGACACTGCGTCAACTGCTTGGCCAGCAAACTAATGTCCTGACAATCGGGCCCGCCGCCGAGAAAATGGTGACCTTTGCTACCGCTATGGCGGAAAAAGGGGCTTCTGTTTCAGCCGGTTTGGGTGCAATATTCGGTTCAAAAAACCTGAAAGCTATAGTGGTGAAGGGAGATACTCGTCCCACAGCCGCCCATCCGGGTGCGCTAAGAGAAATTATTGATTACATTCGCCCGATCCGCGCCGGCAGTTTTAATGCCCCTTCTCCCTGGGCAGTGACGGGCGTAACACGGAGTGACCCCTGCTATAATTGCGGGCTGGGCTGCTCTCGACAATCCTGGGAAGAAGGCCACGGCAGGTACAAGTCTTTTTGCCAGGCCGGTGTTTTCTATGCCGGTCCGGTCGCTAAATACTATAAGGGTTGGAATGCCGCCCAATTGAAAGCCACTCGATTGTGCGATGCTTATGGGCTGGATACCATGGTCATGGAGCCCATGGTCGGATTCCTGGATGAATGCTATCGTGAAGGTGTAATTTCTGAATCAGAAACCGGTTTGCCGTTATCAAAAGTCGGAAGCCTGGACTTCTTTGAAATCCTGGTACTGCAAATAGCCCGGCGTGAAGGTTTTGGCGCGTTACTGGCTGATGGCTCCTTGAAAGCGGCTGAGAAAATGGGGAAAACTGCCCAACACATTGCCCAAAAGTTCTTTGCCACCCGTGCCGGTGAGTCCGGTGATTACGACCCGCGGTTAATCATGAACAGCGCCCTGTTATATGCCACTGAAATACGGCGTCCAATTCAGCAATTACATGCCATAGCAGGCAACCTTCTGATCTCATGGTCGAGCTGGGCGCAGGGTCAGCCGGGGGCATTTTTTTCTACCACAGACTTGCTGGAAGTGGCCCGGCGGTTTTGGGGTTCGCCAAATGCGGCTGACTTTTCAACCTGGGAGGGGAAGGCAATTTGTTCAAAAACGGTGCAGGACAGGGCTTATGCCCAGGAAAGTCTGGTACTGTGTGATGTTCACTGGCCGATGATGATCACCTCTGCCAACCATCCGGATGGACATGTCGGAGACCCATCACTGGAAAGCCGGATTCTGAATGCGATAACCGGCCAGAAGACGGAGCCGGCCGATTTGTTACGTACCGGAGAGCGCATAGTCAATCTGCAAAGAGCTATTTTGTTGAGGCAGGGTTGGAAAGGACGCCAGGACGACCGTTTAATGGACTCCTTCCACACTGAACCGCTTAAAAAGAACGATGTCTTTTTCAATCCGGACGGAATTATGCCCGGCGCACAGGGCCAGGTTATTTCGAAGCTTGGTTCGGTAGTTGACCGGCAATCATTTGAAGAGCTGAAGAGCGAATACTACCGCCTGCGCGGCTGGGATGAAAAAAGCGGGTTTCCCACCCGTGCCCGATTATCCGAACTGGATTTGGAAGACGTCGCGGCCGATTTAAGCCGCCGAGGTCTGATTGGCTGACATAATAGTAAAGAACGTTTTATGATGATGTATATAAAGTTTTCGATCGCTGGCAAATCTGGTTCACGGTAAATCCCGTAATAACGGGCATCTTCCTGTAAATGAGCCAAAAAAAGGCTTTGGTCAGAGTAAAATAAAAGATTCAAGGAGAATCTGAAATGCCCCAAAAAGAAGGCTACATCGGAAAACTTTCGATCACCTGGGAAGATGGAGAACGCACCACATTTGAAATCGCCCAGACCCGCGAGCATATCTGGATTGACGACCATTTTGTCTCCGTCCGGAATGAAAAATCCTGGCAAGGACTCCTCCGGGAAATCAGCGAGGTGATGACCTATCCGCCTAAAAAAATCCGGCAACATAACTGGCTGGAACTGGTGGGACAACTGAAATATCCCAAATAAGTGTCGATGGAAAAAAGCAAACCGGATCGGGTTTTATCGAGACGGTTTCTGGCTGCATGGCGCACACAAATCTCCACCGGCTGCGTTTTTTAGCGCAGGATCTCCAACCGGTGAAATTCTTCCGCCAGCGCAAAGCCTTTAGCCAGTCCCGCTTGCCTGGCCCGCTCTTTCAAGAAGTTGTAGAACTGAACGTTGTCCCGTTTGCCAACCTGACTGACATGTTTACGCAAAGCCTCTATTTTGATTTCGAAACTATCGCTGATATCCATCCAGTAATTCGGTTCATCCGTTCCCCAGGTCAGCACTTCTTTAACCCTGTGAGGTTGAAATCCTTGCTCCAATAAATCCGGAAAAGAAAGATGATCGCGCGAAAAAGGATATATTGCATCCAGCACCACCTGGCCGCAAATCCGGTGATCGCGGTGCTGTAAGTATTTCCGGTAAGGGTCAGTGGTGGCAACTGTATGAGGTTGAAAAATCCGGATCTGGCGAACTATCTCTTTACGGAATTCAGCCGTATCTTCCAGCCCCTGGTCAGCATATCCAAGAAAAACTACTTCCGCTACCCCCAGCACGGCCGCGGCTTCTCTCTGTTCTCTGGCCCGTATTTGTATCAATTCATGGGGGTCAAGATTCAGATCACTGGTACCTTTATCACCGTTGGTGCAGATCAGGTAAACCACTTTTTTACCCTGCCGGGTCATTTTGGCAACCGTCCCGGCAATTCCAAATTCGCTATCATCGGCGTGCGGGGCAATTACCAGCAAATCTGTCTGTTCTACCATCATGGACATCTCACTTATAGAAGACTGAAAGAATACAGTCCGAACTTACAGAAAAATTTAGACCAAAGCCGGCCGCGGACTCACCATTCTAGAGCAGTGAGATTGGATTTCACGGGCGATATTCTTCCAGCTATAGCGCAGGATGGACCCCCGGATAGCAGTCTGACTGCCTAATTCAGGGCTTTGATGGCGCAGGATTTGGCCTAGCCTGTCGGCCAGCAAGGGGGGATGACTGCCGGCAATAACATAACCGGTTTGCCCCTCAATAATGATGTTTTTAAGATCACCCACATCGGTTGCTACTACCGGAGTCCCGCAGGCTAAAGATTCCAGCGGTACCAGTCCGAAACTCTCGTAAAAAGATGGGAAAGCGCAGACATCGGCCGCGTTGTAGTAAACCGGTAATTCGGAATAATCTACCCGCCCGATAAAGCTGACAGATTTACCAACCCCCAGGTTTTCGGCCAGATTTCTTAATTTTTGAGCTTCACCCGGACGGTTGCCGTCTTCGCCCGCAATTATCAGCCGCGGAGTCACATCTCCTAAAAAGGGCAGAGACTGAATAATCCGGTCGATCCCTTTCAAGCGCTCAATTCTGCCTACAAAAAGGATGATTTTATCACTTCCCAGCCCCAGCTTTTGCCTGGCGGCTGCTTTGTCCATGGGTTTAAACAAATCAAAATTGACGCCGCAGGGGATGACACTGACCTTTTCCGGCGGAACATCATAAAAACGAAAAAGGGCAACTTTTTCTTTTTCTGTGGAAGCAATAATGCGATGACAGGTCAGCGCAACCTGCCTTTCTTCTTCAATCCTCAAATCCGGCTCATCTTCACCGATACCGATGGCGTTTTTTACCGCTCCCAAAGTATGAAACATGACCAGGTGCGGCACTTGCCACCAGATCTGTAAATACTGTCCGGCGATTCCGGAAATCCAGTAATGACTAAAAATCATATCGTATTTCAAATCGTGAGTTTTTCTAAAGCTTTCTGTCCGGCAGGCAAAATCAGGAGCGGTATCATAGACCAGCAATTTATCGATATCCGCGGGTTCACCTGCCAGTATATGTATCTGCCGGGCACCCGGAGCTATCTCAATCACTTCGGGCGTTGTCGGAGATTGCACCCGAGTATAAATATCTACCGAGTTCCCCAGTTTTACCAGTTCTCGGGTCAATTCACGGATGTAAATGCTCATCCCGCCGGTATCTCCTTCTCCGGGTTGACCTAGCGGTGAACTGTGTATACTGAGAATCGCAATGTTGCACATTTTACTTTCCAGGCTGTTTATTCAAGAATGATATGGCAGCCGTATAATTTTATTTCCCGTCCGCCCATATAAGCTTTATAATTTTCAGGGCCCTTTAAAAAATCAAAAATCCTTTTCCCTTTTTCAATACCGTCCCGAACACAGGCGGCTTTGGAAATTATTCCCACGCTCAGTGAACGGTAGGCCGGGTCATAGGCGCTATTGTACAGGTACATATTATTATTGTAATCAAAATACATAACCATAGCCACCGGCTGACTGGCGAATTCCAATGTACCAAACCTTACCACTCCGGCTTCTGTGAGCGCGAGCGTCAGGTCTCGGAAATAGTCCTGCATGGCATTAGTCATAAAATGGGCTTTATCACCTCGCGATTCCGGAAAGAGTTTTAAAAACCGATCCAGCGCCTGGGGAATTTCGGATTTTTCTGAAGTACTGTAATAACGGCTGGAACCCAGGGTTTGCAGATTACGCATCTTGCGTTTTATCTCGTGGCGCTGTTTACCGTCCAGCCCCTGAAGGTAAGCCTCCCAGGTGACAGGCAGTTTGATTTCAAAAGAAACGTCGGTTGGCTGAAAATCTATGGCAAGTCCCCGTTCTTTAGCCAGAGGCATCAGGCTGACCGCCGCTTTGGAGTCCGGCCTAATAGTCTCCAGATGCAGGTTAGTCACATTCTGTTTGGCCAAATCGTCCAGGATGGCATTGAAAAACTGATTTTCTTTTCCTGGTAAAAGGATAAAGTCCTGATAGTCACAAACGTCCACATTGCCAATTATGCTGGCAGTCTTACCCCGGATTTGCAGAGGCGCAACTCCAATGATTTTGCCGTCCTGCATGACAGAACGGAGAAACAACTCTGCTCCGCTGCCAAAATTGCGCCACCAGGCTTTCAGCCAGGCAGGAGTCGTGAAAACCAGATTCCAGTCCAGTTTGGATTCCGGATCTTGATATATCTGTTCCAGACTTTCCAGAGTCAGGTCACTGATGCTCAGGCCGTGTTCCAAATACCGTCCTTTGATACATGAATATGTCACTATCTCTATTATACATAAATAACATACAAAAATTAAAACCGGAGCCTGCTTTTCAGGGAGACCACTTACAAGGACTCTCCTTTAAGGACTCTCCTTAAAGGAGAGTCCTTGTAGATTCGAGGAAGGACTTGAGGGAGACGAGGGAGGGATCAGATTTTATTAGCTGAATGATTTTACTGCCAATGATCACACCATCAGCTATCCTGGCGATTTGGGCAGCCTGTCCAGGTGATGAAATGCCAAAGCCGACACACAGAGGTTGGCGGGCAATCCGGCGTACCCGGGATACAAAATCCGGCAGGTACTGCGGCACATCCTGGCGGGCACCGGTCACGCCGGCTACTGAGACCAGGTAGATATAGCCGCGAGATCGTTCCGCCACGACCCTAATTCTTTCCTCCGTACTGGTAGGAGCCAGCAAATAGATCAAATCCAGCCCGTTAACACCTGAGAGGTGTTGCAGTTCCTGACTCTCCTCCGGCGGCAAATCGGGAACAATCAATCCATCCACCCCGGCCTTCCGGCAAT
>DATIKD010000311.1:0-2895 GCA_035477965.1 Dehalococcoidales bacterium
TGAGCCGCTCCAAAAGCATCATTCACATATATATCCGCCAGCTTTGCCAGAGAACGGGCGAACCCGACTTCATTTTCCTCTTCCTGCGGATAGAAACGCAGATTTTCCAGGACTACCACTTCGCCTGCCTGCATCGAGGCAACCGCTTTTTCTACCTCGTTCCCTATACAGTCTTTTAGTGCTTTAACCGGCTGGCCCAGCAACTCCCCCAGCCTTACAGCTTCAGGTTCCAGCCGCATCGAATCCACAAACTTCCCTTTCGGGCGGCCAAAATGAGAGCCGATGATAACCCTGGCCCGGCGCTCCAGAAGGTATTTAAGGGTGGGTACACTGGCGCGAATCCGGCTGTCATCGCTGATGCTGCCATCTTTGTTGGTGGGCACATTGTAGTCCACCCTCACCAGCACTTTTTTACCTGCGACATCGATATCCCGGATGGTTTTTTTATTGAATTTACTGGTAATTGCCACTTAACTGCCTCCCTTTAAAGTGATGTTTTCATATATCTGCAGTATATCGCGTTTTACACCTTTTCGGCTATTTATTTTCAACATACTGAAACTCTCAATAAGGAGAGACCGGTAAAATGATGAACTTGAAAAGCAGAATTTTGGTAATCCGGAATAGAAGACACTCTATCCGTAATGACCCACCCGACGGAAATTCGACGGCGGCGGTAGAAATTGGCTTCAGCCTCATCTGCCGCCGCCTGAATCCTTCAGCTTTTAACAGATGACATGCAGGGGAAGCGTTTTGGCCAGATTCCGGTGTTTTTCAACTACGGCATCGGCCATTTTTTCCAGGTTGATATAATCTTTTTCTCTGGGCATACCTTTGATCAATATGGGTTCCAGCAGTTCAATATTACTTAAGTTAGAAAGCATCGCTTTGATGGTCTCCAGGGTTTTACCGCCCCAGTTGTAAGATCCCACAATCCCGGCATACTTCAACCTGGGCCTTAGAGCATTGACCAGAAAGACCGCATGTGCGGCTACCGGATGGGGCCCGGCCAGAACTGTGGGCGTGCCCAGGATGATTGTAGCAGAATCCACCAGATCAATAGCCAGTTTTCCAATATCCGCTACGGCCAAATCATATAACCTGACTTCAACACCCTTGCGAGCGATTGATTGAGCCAGATGATCAGCCATCAGAGCCACGCTGCCGTGCATAGACACATACGCGATTATGGCTTTATTTCTGGGCTCATCAAATACCCAGGAACGCCATAACTTGACAATAAACTGGGGGTTATCATAAATAGGCCCGTGGCTGGGGACTATCAAATCCATTGGCAGGTCTTTGATTTTTTCCAGGTTTTTTTCAATATTAGCGCGGAAAGGCATCATTATTTCTGCGAAAAAGCGTTTAGCCGCCTCATAAACCCGTGCTTCATCCACCACATACAAATCCGAAGTGGCCAGATGAGAGCTGAAGAAGTCACAGCTAAAGAGTATTTTGTCTTCCTGTAAATAGGTCACCATAGTCTCCGGCCAGTGAACCCAGGGAGTATACAGGAACTTCAAGGTGCGGTTGCCCAGTGACAGTGTCTGTCCGTCCTGCACTTCCATTATACGCTCGGCCGGAATATGCAGGAGGTCTTGTAAAAATTCCTTGCATTTAACCGAACAAACCGCTTTAGCTTCAGGGAATTTCTCTAAAACCGCCGGGATACTGCCGGAATGGTCCTGTTCGGCATGATTGGCAATGACATAGTCGATTCTGTTCACACCGGCCTGTTCAAGGTGCTTAAACAACGATCCGGCCACCACTGGATCAACGGTATCTATCAAGGCTGTCTTTTCACTGCCCTGAACTAAAAAGGAATTATAACTCGTTCCATCCGGCAGTGGTATCAATGAATCAAACATGCGGCGGTTCCAATCGATTACCCCTACTGCAAAAATCCCCGCTTTTATATTCGCTGGTCTCATTAAATATCCTCCCAAAAACTAAATTTGTTCTAAATATTTATCAGGTAATTGCCTTAAAATTGGTTTTATCAACCCCACAAAGTGGGCAGCTCCAGTTAAAGGGGATATCCTCGAAAGCAGTACCGGGTGGAATTCCGCCGTCCGGGTCGCCCACAGCCGGATCATATATCCAACCGCAAACCAGACATTCATATTTATCCATGAAAATCTCCTTGCTGTAATTTCTCATCGAAATACCGGCGGATTAACCAGCGGGTACTATATTACATTTTATAATAAATATTATCCCAACATTATCCGGCATAGCGAATACTCCAAATTTCCCGCCTACTTTAACTTGATTATTTCATATTCCGAACTGGATGTCTGCATTCCGCTTCTTCCCCAATAAATTATCACACTGGAATATCTTTTGGCCAAAATCTGTTTTGGCGCATAGGGGTGGTATAGAATCGAAAGCCTTAAAATAGTACAATAGGGTAAACTAAAAATCAGGAGGAGCTAATTATGTCCGCTACAAAATATGGAGATTGTGTCAAAACACTACCCGTGCATAAAATCCGCGATATGGAATTGATGTCAGTGGGCGCTAAAGACATGAATGGGCTAAATGTCCACATTATTTATGCTTATGCATATGAAACCGGCATCACCGGCATGTCCAAAAAACCGCACGTTCACACCTATGATGAAGCCGTTTTCTTCATTGGCTCCGACCCCCGCAACTTCAGTGATCTAGGGGCTGAAGTAGAAATGGCAATCGGGGCAGAAGAAGAAAAACATACCTTTAACAAAGCTACCGTTGTGGTCCTGCCAGCCGGCGTCCCCCATTGCCCCATTGTTACCAAAAGCATCACACGGCCTTACCTGTGCATGGCAGTTTCGCTGACCGGTCACCGTACGGATTAGAAGAACGTCCGCTGTCAGGGTGAAACGGTACAAATAGGCTATTTTTCGGCTT
>DATIKD010000312.1:0-9153 GCA_035477965.1 Dehalococcoidales bacterium
ACTCCCAATCCGGCCATATTGAAACTGCTGAAAGCGGAGAGACCGGGAGAACCGGCGGCTGAAGCCGGCATTGAGGCTTCCGCCTGAGCCACCAGTTGGCCAAAAACGCTGATAACTTCGGAAATAAAAACCAATAAAGCCACCACTGCCGCATGCATAGTGATGCTTAACCAGCGAAAGGGTAAAGCTACAGATTTACGCTTAGCTCTCAAATTACCTATTCGGGTTGCAAAGAGAGAGGCGTGATGCCCGACCTGCTCCGCATCTCCTCCCAGGTCGATAGAATCATAGAACATTCCGATGCTGCGGTTAATCAATTCGCTGCCCGTTTCATCTACGAACTTATTCCAGCACAATCTTGGCGCTATACCTGATTTCAACCGGACATGAAGATGTTTGACTTCCTGACGAAGGGAATTGATGGCATCGGTATCAATCCGGCTCAAAGCGTCTCTGACAGTAGTGCCGATGGCTCCGGCAATACCTCCCAGTGATGCCAGAAACGTGCCTATTTCAACATCTCGTTTGGTTATTTTTTGATCATCTTTTTCCATCAGGTAACCAACCGGGAAAACACAAATCGCCATCAGGAGAAAAGCCCACCCAATGTTAATCTGGCTTATCACTACCATACAAGCGACCACCGCCGCCAGAGGTACCAGTATCTTGAGCAGGAATCGAGCCTGTTTTTGTTCTTTTGATCCAGCCCAACTCAGTACCATTTTCTCTCTGGGTGATATCATTCTTAACAGCCATACACCCAGCCCGGTAGTACCGGTGGAAATAACTACCAGACCTATCAGAAAAGAAAATTCAACTTTCCAGATCATGGTCGAAATAATGCCCATAATGATAACCAATACTGCAGAAAGCACTAGCGATACGTAACCATCGCTCCACAGTTTCATGGCTTCGATCTTCCGCCCATACTCATTTTCATAATCCTCAGCTTGAGCTTTGGCTTCTCTGATAAGAAAATCAGCCTCCGGCTCGCCCGACAGCAATGAGCTGGAAAAACGGAGCAGCAATTCCCGCATTTTTTCTTCTTTGGTTTGTTCACCTACCAGGTGGCAGCTTTTGGCGTAATCATATTTTAGCCTTTCACTGGTTAAGTTGATCTTGCGGAAGTAGCCGGCCGATGAACAGGGCAACCTGGCGGCATATTCGAAAATCAGTTTGCGCGGAACACCGGCCGCAGATATTACAGACATACATGAAAGCTGATAAAGCATATCAAAGTTAAAGGCGCTTTTATCTTTGAAATTAAAAGCGTCTCTAGGGCTAATTTTTGCCCGGCTTCTCCCGGAGAACCTTTTTAAGGTTTCATTTAGAATACTGACTCTGGTTGAGCTCATCCTTCGATATTCCTGATCAACTATTTTGTTAATTTAGTTTCTCTGACTGATAATTTAGCTGTCACTTGACCTGGTAAATTCATGTTTTCATGGAGTGTAGCCAAAAAATGTTTTAGATGTTGTGACACCGTTGGGGGTAGAAACAGAAACAAGGTTTACCGTATTGGGTCCAACCTGCGGGTCAAGAATACATAAAAACACCATCTCTTCATCCGGATTCAGAATCCCTGGTTCAAATACTTCAGGCACCAAACCCTCCGAATCCAGATAAATACCCTGAATGTTCCAGGAGTTAATTCCCGGTCCTGCGCTGTCATATGGCAGCCAGGTCACAAATATCTGGCTGGAAGCGTCCTGCGAATGAACTATTACATCCCATTTTTGAAAACCGGCTAACTTGGTTTGACCTATATTTTTTACTTTAAGCATCAATCTGTCAGGAGCAGTTTGATGAGCTGATTGTATTAATATGTTAGTACGCATAATTTCCTGGTCTCTCTGGCTCAGCACGCGAATGTTTTTTGTGGTGCTGTCTACCGAAGACAAAAAGCCCTGGGACATGGTCATTCCACCAATTACCATTAAGGCTACACATATTATGGTTACGAAAGCTGTTTCCATATGAATCCGGTATTCTCAATACTAAATTACTATTTTTTCTGGAAGTATCTCTTTTTAAAATAACTTCTCAATTAGAGAAATAATGTTCGGCAGCGATTCCGTTAGGTATAACCACTTTCACAAAAAAAGTCTTTGAGACAGGAAATACTTCATAATTTACGGTTATTCTTATTGTTGCCCCGATTCCCCATTCAATGTCATTTTCGATATTGTAAGACCAGCGCGGATAGCTCTCTCCAGCAGTGCTTTCATGGGGTATGCGTATAAAATTACCCTCAGGCCCCAAAAATATGTCACACTCCTTAATGGTGGGTATCCGGGTGCTCCCCACATTTTTAACCCAGATATAAATTGCACTTCGTTCTGAAGAACCTGTTGCATGGACAATTTCGATCCGGCTTTTCATCCGGTCATCAATTTTATCCGTCATGCTAACCATGGCTGCACTGGACCTGTTAATCATGGGGTAGACCGAATTAAACAGAAAAACCGAGCAGATCACTCCGGCTATTATTAACAGTACTGTTGTTATGGTCTTATCCAAGTAAGACCCTCCCCTTTTCTGGTGTTAAAGAGTTATTCAGGTTATCACCTCGCCTGGCCGGGCAGGCAAAGTATCGTGTTACCAGTGTCGTCCGGATGAGGACAGGGGAGGAAAAACCGCCCCTGTCCTCAATTCAGGCTTAATGCAAATCGATCACTGTATCCAGGTAAGCCGGAGTGGTGCGCTGTATAGTCAGGGTAGCGCCGGTCACCGGTTTAACTTCCAGGGTAAAGGTATGATAGGTATCCACGTAATCATGTCCGATGAAAAACTCCTCAAACCCAGCCAGTGCGTTCGACCAGGTACCGGCAGTGATGCTGTGCAGCCAGACAGAAATAACTGCTTTCTCGCCGGGATCCAACATGTTATCACCGTTGTTTTTACCGATAAAGGCTACTGTCCAGGCCATATCGGAAATCGTGATTTCATTGTCATTGAAAGCGATTTGCAGGCGGTTAGCACCAGGATTGGGGCAAGACAGACTTCCGCCGGCAGCCGGGTTGTAAGCGAAGGCCGGAGTTAGATCAACAGAGGTGCCATCGGTTGCCAGACTGATGGTGAAATCCACTCTCCCTATACTGCCGGTATTTCCGCCGCCGGTGTTGAGCGTATCTTTAAATGCCACTACGCCACCCAGCATCTGCAGAGTTCCCTGGGTTTCCTTTAATCCATGATAAACTGCTTCCTGACTCTTCTGAGTTGAGAATAAACCGGCCGACAGGACAGTGTAGGCGAAGACTGCCGCGACCACCACGAAGGCGATCAGGATAATGGCCGTCTCCAGGCCGGTAATACCTTTTTGGGATTTATAGATACTTCTGAAATATCTCTTTTGTTTAAAAAACTTTTTTAACATTAAGTTAGTTGCCTCCTTTTTATCGTTCCTAAGGTAGAGTTATTTATACCGGTCAATTACTAGTGCAAATCGTTATTCAGATTGACAAATCCAGGCATAGTCCTCTGGAAGCTGAGCACAGCACCTTTGGCGGTCTTAATTTCAATGGTAAAAGAACTATTAGAAGTAAGGGGGTTACCCAGGGCTTGAGTAAGATCACCGATAGTAATCTGGAACTGCTCATTTTGCTCCAGCAAGTTGTTGCCATTATCCTGCCCCAGAGCTGTCCGGGTCCAATACAGATTGTCAATTCTCTGGGCTTTATCAATCAATGAAATGGTAATAGAGTTGTTACCGGTGGCAATTCCGTTAACATGACCGCTGGGAGCAGTGAAGTCCAGGGCATTTCCACCGGAAGCTATGGCCACGGTAAGGATCAAATGGGTTACCAGGCCATTGGCCCCAGCCATATTTCCGACAGCAATGACCGAACTCTTGAGTTCCATTGTGCTCTGGGTTCGTTCCAGGCCGGAATAAACAGCCTCCTGGCTCTTCTGAGTTGAGAATAAACCGGCAGACAAGACAGTGTATGCGAAAACTGCAGCAACCACCACAAAGGCGATCAGAATAATGGCCGTCTCCAGGCCGGTAATACCATTTTGGGATTTATAGATATCCTTGAAATATCTCTTTTGTCTAAAAAGCTTTCTCAGCATTTTTGCCTCCTATTTTTGTTGAGTGAGTTAACCGGGTACAATTCAATTTTTAAAAGGACTAGTTCAGGTTACCGATTGCGTATAATCTGGCCGGCATGGTGCGCTGCAATGAAAGGATAGCGCCAACCGGAGACTTTACTTCCAGGGTGAACTGATGATTGGAATCCACAATATAAGTGGTGGCATTAACTGCCGTCAGAGAGATGGTCATTTTGATCTTCTCACCCGGATCCAGCATTTCGTCGCCGTTGTTGTTACCGATGAAAGCTCCGCTCCAGGCAACATCCGCCAGATGAGTGTATGCATCGTTATAGTTGACGACGATTTTGTTAGTTTTATTGGGTTCATTAAACAGGCCATTAGCGTCGGAATCAGTCATTCCGGTGAAATCGACAGCCTGCCCGCCGGTGGCCAGTGACATTGTCAGGATGATTTTACTGGCATAAGGAGTCCAGGTGGCGGTTGAAGTCCAGAGACTGACGTTATTTGCTTCAATATCATCAATATAATACGTTTCATTGGCGCAGGCGCCAGTGGCAACCACACCGTAAAACATTGTGCCGGGAACAGTTACAGTTAAAGAATATAAACGCCAATCAGAGGTGGCAGCGTTGAGAGCCACCCTGTCAACTCCGAGGTTCAATGCTGAGGTGGTATGCAGGGCAAATGAGGCATTTAGAATGCCGTCGGTTTTAGCCCAGAATGTGACAGTGTCTCCAGCAGCTACAACCATGCCGCCCTGGGCACTGACAGTCATGACATCTCCGTTGGCTGCGGCACCAGTGGCGACGGCTTTGATGCTGCCCATGCCTTCACGCACGATTACAGTTTCCAGTGTGTTGGTCGCGTTAGCTCCGGCACCTACAAAGGTTGCCAGATCATCACCCTTGTCACTGAATTTTGAGTCCGCCACATACAGGACTGCACCTTTGATTTCCAGGGTGGCTTGAGTTTCCGCCAGGCTGTTATAAACTGCTTCCTGGGATTTTTGAGTTGAAAATAGACCGGCTGACAGGACGGTGTAAGCGAAGACCGCGGCAACTACCACAAAAGCGATTAAAATGATGGCAGTTTCCAAACCGGTAATACCTTTTTGGTTCTTGTAGATATTTTTGAAATATCTCTTCTGTTTGAAAATTTTTCTTAACATTGTGCCTCCTACATTTTTGCTTGAATTTGAGTTAACCAGTCTGTTTTTTTATTATTTTCTTCGCTTATCTCAATAGACACCCCCTCAAACGGAAAAATCACTTCACTAAATCACTACATATTCGATATAGAAAACGACCGCAAAAACTTAATACAGATTAACCAGTCCGCTGACCCTGGAAGGTAAAGTACGCTCAATGGGTAAAACCGAACCAACAGGCGGAGTAATAGCCAGCGTAAACGTCGCTCCGGCTTTGACAGATTCACTCATAAGTCCCACATAATTGGCGGAGTCCATATTTACGGTAATCATTGCCAGTTCACCCGGATCGAGCATATTGTCCCCGTTGTTAAAATTTATGAACTGCACTGTGTAATACATTGAAGGGATATACTGGACATTATCCTGGTAGCTGATAATCAAAAGGTTAGCCGAAGCCGGGTCTCCCTCTTCCAGCACCGGGTTGGGCGAAAGGTCTATCGGCGCACCGCCTGGAACTACACCAACTGTAAAGGTAATATTTACGACTGAGGCGGTGTCAACATCCATTTCGGCAATAACATTACCCTTCAGCTCAACTGTGGCACCTACCTGAGCCAGTCCGGCATTAACGGCGGACTTGGCTTTCTGGGAAGAAAACAACCCGGCCGAGATAACTACGTAGGATAATACGGAAGCCACTATCACAAAAGCTATCAGAATTATGGCTGTTTCCAGTCCCGTGATACCTCTCTCCTGTTTTAGAGAATTAACGTTAATAGGCATTTTTACACCTCGCCTTCGATGGGTTTCCTCAATCTTATGCGTGATCCAGGTTTTCAACAATTGCACTACCTTTCATTTATGCTGGGTATTTTCCCCAATCAGAGTTACAAATATTTACCAACCAGAATAGGTAAATAATGCGACAAATATGGTACATAAAGTCCATTACACCAACCCTTTACATATGAAATAATCGTTGACATCAGCACCCAGAAGATATTAGTTATAACAACAATTTAATAATTCATTTTGAATACCTTCAGACACTTTATTCAGGCATGACGAATATCAAATATAAAGATAAATACGGAGGGATAAATGGAAGAAAAAAATCGGATGGTCAAGCTTTATGTCATGGAAGAACAGAGGATCTTTAATAATATATATAAGGAAGTGTTTTCACCCATAAACTCTATTTGTTTAATGGGGATGACGAATAACACTGATATCACAGGAATCAGTCCGGAGATCAAGTCTTATGAACCGGATGTCCTTTTTATCAGCATTAAAAGACTCGACCAGAAAATCGTTGAAGACCTGAAACAGATTCGCAATCTATATTCACAGCTAAGCTTTGTTATCAGTTTCATATCTTATAATGCCCAAAATATAATTGCGCTCAGAAAACTCACCGCAGCTTCTCAAACCGGAATTGCTTTGCTTTTAAAACAATCAGTTGACCGTCCGGAACAACTCTGTTCAGTGATTAAAGCCGTTAGTGAAGGACAGGTTATCCTTGATTCATTGGTTACTGAGCTGCTCTTTGCCGAGAAAGACCAGGGACCAATCCGGGACTTAACCCCTCGTGAACGCAGAATCATCGACCTGATATCCAAAGGCTATACCAATTCCAGCATCGCCAAAGCTCTTTACATTGATATCCGTACCGTTCAGCATCATATCAATAATATTTACAGTAAACTCAAAGAAGATCCGGATTTTAACGCAGGTCATCCCCGCGTCAGCGCAGCCCGGATTTATTTGGAAACCACCGGTGAATTGTTAACCTGTGTTTCAACGGACAGATAAAAAAGGACCCTCAGGTTTGTCCGAACGTTGGTTTCGGACAAACCTGTATTTCTATTTGCAGGCCGTCAAAGGGTTATGGTAGGCTTGATTTCGAGCCCCCTGAAACTCTCCTAATATTCACTGTAACTTTGAGGAATTCGGATGAATACCAAAATACTATTTGTAGAAGATGATAAAGAAGTTGTCGAGACAGTTCTTTTGATCTTTAATTATCATTGGCCGGAGGCCCACATAATTCATTCTTTTCTGGGCAAACCCGGCATTGAACTGGCCCGCCATGAAAACCCGGAAGCAATTATCCTGGACCTGGGATTACCGGATATATCCGGCTTTGAAGTATTGCGCAACATCCGGCAGTTCTCTTCAATCCCGATTATTGTTTTGACTGCCCATACGGCTGAAGATGAGATAGTAAAAGCGCTGGAAGAAGAAGCCACCGACTACATTACCAAACCCTTTCGCCACCGTGAATTATTAGCCCGAGTCCAGTCTCATGTCAGTCATTGGAAAATGAATGAAATCCGCCGCATCACCCAGCGTAATCAATAATATTGACCCTCGAATAATGAATATCTACAAGCATATGTTATCTATCGGCCTCGCCTGTTATCGTAAAAACAGGAAGTCATAGTGGTATGGTAATAATCACACTGGTCAATAATTTTCGGCAGCCGGAACCTGTTCCATGGCGTACAACGGTTTTGCCTTAATTCACGGGGGTTTTCTGTGTTCACAAATGATCATTTATATTGAGTTTATTTTTTCTAATAATAACCGGAATAAAGTAAAGACAAAAGCTAACATCAAACAATAGAAAGCTGATTCAGACAGAAATATGGTTACGGAGCAAAATCAAAAGAATAGACCAGCCGTTAAAGCTCCAGTTGTTCAGTCATCTGTACCTCTGAATGGAAGCTGGATGGCCGATGGCGACAAACTATTTAAAGAACGCCGCTTTAAAGAAGCTCTGGACTGTTACAACCGCCTGATATCAACAGAACCACTAAACATCACAGCCTGGTATAATAAAGCTCAATCCCTGGTAATGTGTCTTAAATACCTTGAAGCGATCGAGGCCTGTACTAAAACACTTGAACTGGATCCTAAAAACGCCCCCTCTTTTTTTCTGAAAAGTTTTGCTCATGGTGTGCTGGGCCAGTATCAAGAAGGACTTGAGGCGGCTGACAAAGGCCTGGAAATAGATCCGGGTAACTATATGGTATGGAGTACGCGGGGGCAATATCTCTATGCCCTGGGGCGTCTCGAAGAAGCTCTTGAAAGCTTCGGAACAGCTCTAAAACTGAATCCTGATAACGCCTACTTCAAGGAAGTCACCAACAAAATTAAAAAATGGCTGCAGCGTGACGGTCAGAGTCCGGAATGGGCAGAAAAAGTCCTGGCTTTTTTAAAACAGAGCGGATATCAGGATGCCGTAGGTTCTTACCAGGAGTCTATTAAAGTGGACCCCCGTGCAGTATCCAGGACTTTCGATAAAGACTATGCCCTGGCGCATATTACCAATCCCGAAAAAATGATGAAGGATATGGAAAACACCCGGGCTAAAGAACAACCTCAAATTTTACTCGAGTTGTCCCAAAAAGAATTTGAATTCAGCCGGGAAGCCTGGGTCGAGGTAATCCTGACAAATAAAGGAAAAACAGCCGCCCGTGAGATCCTCTTCTCTTTCGGTCAGGATGTAACACTTAAACAGCTTGATATTTCTCCGGAGCAGATTGCTTTATTGAAAACCGGTGGTAAATCAGTCAATCTGGATGCCATACCGGATTTGTCGCCGGGCGCCAAAACTAAAAAACTGGTGTCTTTAACACCCAACAAAATTGGGCATATCTCTCTGGATGTAATAGTTAACTACTTAGATTGCTGGGGTTTTAAACAAACTCGTAAAAATGTCATCTGGATAAGCGTTTTTAAACCCGGCGGACAATTGCCGGCTATACCCGGCCATAAATTACTCTGGAGGATCAGTTCAAGTGATGCCGCGAATGTTTATGTGGCTCAGCGTAACGCAGATAATGTGAGAGTAATAATAAAGAGTCCACAATTTTCACCGGAACAAACATCGCTGGTTTCAGAATTCATGAATGAAATTAAGCAAGCCGGGAAATTAACTCATCCTA
>DATIKD010000313.1:0-3425 GCA_035477965.1 Dehalococcoidales bacterium
CCAGCCACATCTTGCCGAAGCGGCGCGGGTCACGGAAGTTGATCGCTGTTCCGTTATCCAGCGTAAGCAGGACACGCACGTATTTCTCATCATTGGCTCCGGCCGGTTTTAACAGCAGTGAGCCGGTCATGCGCAGGTGGACAATCCAGTGCCAGTCCCTATCCAGTTGGAAAATCAGAAATTTACCCCGCCGGCTTACTTCAAGGATGCATTTTCCGGTAATCAGACGGATGAATTCCTCAGCCGTCGGCTCCAGTATGGTCCTTTCGGTAAAAACCTCAGCCCTGGCTATCTTGCGCCCCGTCACAAACGGGCGTAAATCATTGACTGTAGTCTCTACTTCAGGTAGTTCAGGCATAAAATATAGTCCTCACAATAATGCGCGTTGACAGGGCAAAGGGCAAAATCGGTGCGCCGGTAACGCCAGATAAATCCACCGGGGAGGGAGAAAAGGACTAATCCATCTCACCCCAGTTGGCGCCCGATTTCATATCCACTTTCAAGGGTACATCCAGCTTGACCGCGCCGGACATTTTTTCCCGCATCAGTTTTCTCATAACTTCCGCTTCGGCCAGAGGAACTTCAAAGATTAGCTCGTCGTGCACCTGCAGAATCAGCCGGCTCTCAAAATTCCGCTCCTTGATCGCCTGGTGCAGGTCAATCATAGCCACCTTGATAATATCCGAAGAGGTGCCCTGAACAGGCATATTGATAGCCATCCGTTCCGCCGCCTCACGCAACTGGCGGTTAGGCGCCAGCACTTCCGGGATATAACGTCGGTGTCCCAGCAAGGTCTCCACATAGCCCCTGGTTCGGGCTTGTTCTTTGGTTTTTTCCAGATAGCCGGCCACCCCCGGGTATTTCTGGAAATAGGCTGCAATAAACTGCCCTGCTTCCCGCCGGGAAAGTTCGGTGGCCTGTTCCAGTCCGAATTCGCTCATGCCGTAAATTACTCCGAAGTTGACCGTCTTGGCTAACCGGCGCATCTCCGGTTTGACCTCGTTGAGAGGCACTCCGTAAAGCTGTGCGGCCGTGGCTGAATGAATGTCCATGTCCTGCCGGAAGGCTGTCAGCAGATTAGCATCCAGGGAAAGGTGGGCCAGGGCTCTCAAATCGATTTGCGAATAATCTCCCGCCATTAAAATCCAGCCCTGCGGTGCGACGAAGGCCCGGCGGATTTCCCGCCCCAGCTCCGTCTTGACCGGGATATTCTGCAGGTTGGGATCGCTGGAGGACAACCGGCCGGTGGTGGTGCGCGTCTGGTTAAAATTGGAATGGACCCTTCCTGTGCGGGGGTTGATCAATTCAGGCAAAGCATCCACATAAGTGGATTTAAGCTTCATTAACTGGCGGTACTCCAGCAGGAGCTTCACAATCGGATAACCGGTCAAATCTTCCAGTACTGAAGCGTCCGTAGTGTATCTCCCGCGCACTTTTTTGCCGGGTATTTGCATTTTTTCAAACAAAATGGCGCCCAGTTGCTGGGGCGAGTTGATATTGAATTCCTCGCCTGCCAGTTGATGAATCTGATGTTCAAGGGTTGCAAGCTGGCCGCCCAGCCGGCCGGACATAGCCTGCAAAATGGAGGTGTCCAGTTTGATCCCGTTAGATTCCATCTCCGCCAGTACCGGCACCAGCGGCATTTCCACTTTTTGATATAATTCCTGAAGCCCCAGTTTCACCAAACCTGCTTTTAGCTGGCCGCTGAGCCGCCCGCACAAATCCGCAGCAGAACAGGCGGCTTTAGTCACTTCCTCATTACTGGTTTCAAACAGGGCGATCTGTTTGGCAGTGATTTTGGCTCCTGTTTCGGATGGACTGGTCTCCAGCCCCAGCCGTTTGAAAGCCAGTTCTTTTAGCCCGAGCGGAGATTCGCCCAGCAGATAAGCCGCCAGTTGGGTATCAAAGGCCGGCTCAAGAGAGATGCCATTATTGCGCAATAACAACATATGATATTTGGCATTATGCAGGTTAACCGTTAGAGCCTTGTTTTCCAGTACCGGCTTCAACCGTTTCAGAATCAGTTCCGGCGCCGGCTCTCCGAAGTTATTGAGGGCAATAAAGTAAGCTTCCCCTTCGGATGGAGAGAATGCCAGGCCGGTCAGGCTGGCGGACATCGGGCTGGAATGGCTGCCTTCGGTATGAACGGCCAGGGTTTTCACGGCGGTCAAGCGGTCAATCAGATTTTCCAGTTCGGCTGCGCTCTGAACCACCGAGTATCTTGTTTCAACCAGGCGGACATCTGCCGGTACAGGAGGAACTGCCGGAGGTTCAGCCTGGCTGGCCGGCAGTTTCGCCAGGAGCGAGTTAAAACCCAGTTCACGGAACAAATCAGCCGCTTTAGCCCGGTCATAGCGTGTGATGCGGCAGCACTGGTCATAATCCATTGTCACCGGCGTTTGAGTGTCTATACTGGCCAGGTGGTAGCTGAGTTTAAGTTGTTCCAGATTAGCCTTAATTTTTTCTTTCAGCTTGACCGGTTCAACCTCTTCCAGTCGAGCGATCAGGCCTTCCACTCCCCCAAATTGCTGTACCAGCTTCAAGGCGGTGACATCACCTACTCCGGGAACTCCCGGGATATTGTCTGATTTATCGCCCTTCAAGGCCTTCAAATCGGTTATCTGGGCCGGCCGGACGCCGTATTTGGTTTTGACCGCTTCAGTGTCAAAAAGCAGAGCATCACTGAAAGTCCCGCCCGCCCTGGGATAAAAGACCTTCACCGCCGGAGAGACCAGTTGCATGATATCGGCATCGCCGGTCATGATGACTGTTTCAAGTTCCTGCCGGGCGGCTTGATTGGCCAGCGAGCCCAGGATATCGTCGGCCTCATAGCCGTCCATTTCGAAAATGGGTATGTTGAAAGCTTCCACCAGTGCCCGCACCCGGCCGAGCTGCTGCGCCAGGGCTTCGTCCATGGGCGGACGCTGGGCTTTATATTGCTCAAAAGCCTGATGCCGGAAGGTGGGCGCGTCGCGGTCAAAAGCCACTGCGGCATGGGTGGGCTTGAGGTCATTAATGGCTTTAATCAGCATCATGGCAAAGCCGTAAACAGCATTCACCAATTCACCTGTCTGGGGTACCGTCAGAGGCGGGAGGGCATGATAAGCCCGGTGCACCAGAGCGTTGCCGTCCACCAGCAGCAGAAGGCCTTTCCTGTTTTCCATGTTTTCAGTATGAATCTTTCCAGCCGGTTAAGTCAATGGGAAAGGGGCCGGATGATTTGGGGCCAGGCCAGGGTGAATCAATCCAGCCGGGGGTTCACCGGCCAGGAAGGCCTTCACCGCCGCAGCCTGCCCACGCCAGCCTGGCAGGAATTGTATGAAGCATCCGGGGCCAGGCCTCCGCTGACCAGACCAGTCTAAAAAAGGCCTGATTTTTCAACTATTTTGTGTCGTTGTCAAGCGAAAATGTCAGTAAATATGTCA
>DATIKD010000314.1:0-5144 GCA_035477965.1 Dehalococcoidales bacterium
CACCGGCGCTGGCGCCTCCGATGGCTATGCGCGCAAGGTCAACTTCCAGGTCTTCGGTATGAGAAGCCAGCCATTGTAGGCCCGCATAACAATCATCCAGTGGAGCGGGATAGGGGTTTTCGGGAGACAGGCGGTAGTCCACAGAAACCACTACACAGCCGGCCGAGAGGGAATATTGCTGGCAAATGGTATCTTCCTGGTCAAGGTCACCCAGCATATATCCCCCGCCGTGAATCCAGAGCAAAGCGGGAAGCCTGCCGGATTTTTGTTCAGGCCGGTAAATTCTTAATTTGACATCCGGCGCCCCCGCCGGTCCCGGTACCTTCCGGTCATTAGAAGCCACACCCTGAAAAGGCGGCATGCGCTTCTTCATTTCCTGCATCATCTTTCGGGAAGCTGCCCGGGCCGCCGGTAAATCGTCAAAGGACATGGCCGGAGCGTTTAGAAGTGTCGTGATGGGTTTTTGGATCTCCGGGTCCAGACGTTCAATCAGAGTGGTCATCGTAAAATTACTCCTTTCAGGCAATTCCTGTATAGAATCAGGCAGGCTAAGTTACGACCTGCACCTTGCCCAGTGACAACCTGACATTACAGGGTTAAATTACTGAACCCCTCTGATTCCCGTTTGTAACCGGTCCCAGTCTAGATTGTACCTCTCAGCCGCGGATCAAGCGCATCCCGCAAACCGTCTCCCACCATGCTGAAAGCAAATACCACCAGCATTATAGCCAAACCGGGAACAAATGATAATAATGGATTGGTAATTACGAATCTGAAACCATCATTAACCATGGCTCCCCAGGAGGGAGTGGGAGGAGTGATACCGATGCCAAGGTAGCTGAGCCCGGCCTCAGCCAGGATAGCTGAACCAATTTGCATGGTCACCAGGACAATCAGCGGGGGAAATGAGTTGGGTAAAATGTGGTTAAAAAGCAAACGGGCACTACTGGCGCCCATTGACTTGCCGGCCAACACATAGTCATTTTCCCGTATAGCTAAAACTTGCCCGCACATCAAGCGAGCATAAACAGGAATCATGGCCACACCCAGAGCAATCATCACGTTTCTTAGACCGCTGCCTAACAGGGCGGCAATAAGCAGAGCGAGTAAAATCATCGGAAAAGACATCAGCGCATCCACTATTCTCATGATAACAATATTGATCCAGCCTCCGAAGAAACCGGCCAGCATTCCGGCGATAATACCCACAACAGCCGCAATGCCCACTGCCACAACCCCCACCATCAATGAATTGCCGGCTCCGTGAATCAGGCGGCTCAAAGTGTCTCTACCAAAATTATCCGTCCCCAGCCAGTGCTGGGCAGAGGGGCTTTCCAGCCTATTCCCGGGATTAATTTTTACCGGACTGTAGGGAGCAAATAACGACCCAAAAACAGCCGTAAAGATAAACAGAAAAACAATCACCAGACCAAAAACCACCAGACCGCGCCCCATGAACACTTTCAAAAATCTTTTGGTCTGATTCACACGGGCCGGTGCTTCAACTATCTCTTGCGTGGTATTCGCTTTTTGTACCATATCTTCATTATTCCTGTATTCAATTAGATTTAGTTGTATCTGATTCTGGGGTCCAGCCAGCCGTATGTCAGGTCAATCACCAGATTGGAAAATACCACGATTCCGGTCATCACCAGGGTAATACCCTGCACATAGGTATAATCATGCTGAAAAAGGGCATCAATCGCCAGTCTGCCCATTCCGGGGATATTAAAAACCTGCTCTATCAAAACAGAACCGCCGAAAATACCGGCAATACCCATACCGGCCAGAGTAACGATCGGGATCAGGCTGTTCTTCAAAGCATGCCGTATGATAACCGCGCGCTCTTTTAAACCCTTCGACCAGGCGGTACGGATATAGTCCTGCCTTAATACTTCAAGCATACTTGAGCGTGCCTGACGGCAATTCCCGGCGATGGCGAATACAGACAGGCAGAAGACCGGCATGATCAGTCTTTGGGTGCTTAACCAGAAGTCATCGAACGGAGAAGTAAAACCACTGGTGGGCAGCCACTTCAGCCTGACGGCAAATAACCACATCAACATAATACCCGCCCAAAAAATGGGTACGGTGATCCCCAGATTGGCAAAGGTAGTTACAACAGTATCCAGCCAGGTTCCTCGCCGGATAGCGCTGATGATACCCGCCGGAATTCCAATGATTATGGCGATCAAAAAGGCCAGTCCGCCCAGGTAGGCGGTGATGGGAATACGCTGAGCAAGGGCATCGGTTACCGGCTCCCTGGTCAAAATTGAGTTTCCCAGGTCACCCCGGAAGACTCCTCCAATCCAGGAAAAATACTGCACAACCATGGGGCGATCCAGTCCGGCTTCCTGTCTTATCCTGTCAAGTTCCTCCTGTGTCATAAACTGTAACTGATTGGGGTTGATAAGCATGAATATGGGATCACCCGGCAAGAGCCGCATCCCCACAAAAACCATAATAGTGACAATTAAAATGACTACTATGGATTGAATTATTCTGCGTACGATATAACTACCCATTCCGCACTCCGGTTATTTTAAATTCACAAGGCAGCCTGAATGCCAGACGTAAAAGGCCGGATTGACGGCTCAGGAGAAAGTGTAATATCCAAAAACACTAAAGGCCGGGTAATCCTCTTAAAATTCAGAGGGCCATGAAGCGTGCCCCGGGGAATATAAACACAGGCAGGAAAAGTAACCAGGTTCAATATACCCTCTAGGGTGATTTCGATTTCTGCATCAAAATCGGTAATATTATCAGCCTGGCCGCCCAGAAAAAATAACACCTGATCAAAGTCATGTTTATGAGAATCGCCCACCATTACAAAGGATTTAGTTAAAAATGAATATCCCATTGTAAAATTGGCCCCGTTCAGGTCTTTATTCCCCAAGACCGCGATTTGAGGAGGACCACTCTTATTATAAATAGAGTGGCCTGATTTCAGTTGAATTATATTCTGGCCGTGCTTAACATTCTCGAAACCGGGCATTGGAATGTACTCCTCTTTGCAGGAAACAATCTTACACGACGGTTGATATAATTAAAAACAATTCAGTTTTTAGTAATTGTACTCCCGGGAGCCCGCTTTTGCGAGCTCCCGGGAGAGGACTAACAGGATGGTTGACTATTTTACCGGTTCAACCAGGCTCTTTCAGGACTCCAGACCGTAAAGTCAACGAACTTGGTCAAAAGGTCGTGATCTTTAATTTCCGGTCTCATAATGTAACCCATAGCTACACCGACAGTCGGAACAAAGAAAGCTGTGTCCCAAACCCACTGAATTAGTTCATCACTCATTTGCTGGAATTTGGCGTCATTGACTTCTACCATCGCCGCGTTTGCCTTGGCAACAATGTCATCCGGAAGTTTGACGCTGACATTAAAGGTACCAACAGGCGGGAAATAGGTCCTCAGGAAATTGGGGAAGTTGGTGCCCATAGCATAACCGGTGCTGATCATGCCGGTCCATCCGGTAAACAGGTAGTTCCATAATTTGGCGTTATCCACCATCTCCAGTTTTAGGGTGATGCCCACAGCCGCCAGGTATTGCTGGAACATGATAGCAAAATCCTGTCCAGCCACTTCGGAAATCATGGTCAGGTTAAGTCCGGCAGGGTAGCCGGCTTCTCTCAAAAGCTGTTTGGCTTTTTCAGGGTTATATTCGCGGGTACCAACCCTGGGATTGAAAGCCGGGTTACCCGTGAACGGAATCTGATTATTGGGTTTCATGCCGCCAAAACCCAGTGTATCAGCAATTTCCTGTTTGTTGATTGCATGCTCAATAGCTTGCCGCACTTTGGGATTGTTAGTAGCCGCACCTTCATTTTTGGTATCAAACATGATGAAATTGGAGGACCCTGTCATAGTTATTACAGTTAAACCAATTCTGCCAAGGTCTCGCAGGATTTTACCGGTTTTCAGAACCAGGACATCACCTTCATTGGCTTCCATTTTGGCTTGTTGAGTAAGTTCTTCTTTGGTAGTGAAAAACTCGATGGCATCCAGATGGGGCAGGCCTACCTGCCAGTAATCAGGATTTCTGACAAATTTCAAAGAGACATCTTTTTCAAAACTGGAGAACTTAAAGGGTCCGGTCCCAATGGGGTTCTTTTTCACAGCTTCGAGGCCTTTTTCTTTTAACTGAGTGTCAGAGGTAAAGAACATGCTCCAGGCCGCCAGGTTGTTCCAGAAATCCCGCATATAGGTTTTCAGATAAAGGCGGACTGAAAAATCACCCGTTTTTTCGATCCGGTCCCAGTTGACTGTGGCAGAATCTTTGTCAGTAAACAACTGGTTCACATGGGCTACAACGCTGTTAGCGGTAAACCTGGTTCCATCATGGAACCTGACGTCTTGCCTCAGATTTAAATCGATATAAGTATTATTAGGCCCCCATTTCCAGTCGGTGGCCAGCCAGGGATTAGGTTTCCCGGCAGAGTCCAATTTTACCAGGGCTTCAAAAACGATCCAGCAGGTCCATAATTTTTGCGGATTAGTGGTATCTCCAGGCCAGCCCGGAATTGAGGCCGGAGAAAATTGGTAGATAAAACGCAAAGTGCCGCCCTTTTTAATGGCCGGGGTGGCTGGAGTAGCAGGCGTGGTCACCGGTTGAGTCGGAGTTACCGCCGGAGTAGTGGGTGTAGGGGTTGGGGTAGGGGTAGGGGTTGCTTGAGCGCAGGCAGTGAATGCCATTGCTATTACCAGGATAATTGCCAGGATTACAACAAGCTTCTTCATGATACCTCCTCCTAATATTTTTTGGTTATCTCCAGTAACAATCTTACAATTTACATTATAACTGTTGGAAAGAACTCCCGGGCGCTTGCGGGATTCGGTCCAGTCTCTGTCATGAATTTATATTCGGAGTTAAAATAAATAGTCTATTTTTGAAATTTCAATTCATAAATGGCTGTTATTGTACTAACTAATATACATTATGTGTAATGGAATGTCAATAACACCTATCGTCAATGCTTACCCTCCAGGGCACATCAAAAAGGTCAGGTTTTTGAGGCTAAACTAAAATTGTCTTAAACGATATTGCCGTCCCCAAAAGTTACCCAAAAGTCCTTTACATCTGCTGCTCTAAATGCTACACTCTATATATTCCAATTCTTGATAACTGTTTCATTTTCAGG
>DATIKD010000315.1:0-1640 GCA_035477965.1 Dehalococcoidales bacterium
TCATTTTATGGCTCCTGGTTTATTTTGTTCTTTGATATCCGAATAGCTGGGTGCGCCCAGTTTTTTACCTAATTCCTTGCTTCGCGTTGTGACTGCTTCGATAAAACCTTCCCGCCCCATGTCAAACCAATCGGGGTGCCATTCCATATCATTCAGGTTATCGATCAGAGGTAGAATTTTATCATTGGGAACAGAAAATATAAACAGACCGTCCGGCAGTACTCCGCGCGCTTTCATGCTGAATCCCAGTCCGGAAATAGTATAATTTATCTCACCCGTTAAATAGGGATAAGCATACATCCAGGCACAGGCCAGACACGTGGTACCTTTATTGGACCACATTTTACCGGTATCATAAGTGCTGGCCCTGAGAATGACTTCTGCCTGGGCGACACTGGCAGTGATAATCAGTATATCAGGATCGAATTTCAATTTTTTCAGTGGAGCAAAGGAGGCATAGTTTACAGAATTGGCTGAAAGCAGGGGCATGTATTCGTAGATGCGGGCGTTAGCCTGGGCATTTTTAAACATGGAAAACATGGAACCCAGCGAACCGCTGTGCATCAAGGGGGGAAACTGGCTCATTCCCAGAATCTGGTCGCCGCATTGAATGTTTTCTTTAGTGACATAAAAGGGCTGAGAAGTTTGGGCTTCTTTGAATAACTCGCAGAGGGCAATGCTCTTGCCAAGTTGTTCGATTCTTTTCGGTTTTTCCAGGGAGTATTTCACTCCTACCGGCGGATAGTCAAAATTGAATTTGTCCAGGATGGAATAGTCCCGTATCATGGCGCTCACATTTCGCTCCTTTATGGTATTTTTGTTAGTAAATCCACTTTAGCAGATTTCAAAAAAGGGGTAAATATCACTCTTGTCCAAATCTTGGGCAGAATGATTGATAACCTTGTTAAAAATCTCCATTCTGATAGTAAAAGATTATTCTATCGGGTTGTACCCCTCCTCTCCAGATGCTTCGGCCTCGCCAATCGAGGCCTCCAGCATGACAGGAACAGGAAAGCCAGATGTTTCGCTGGCGCTCCGGCATGACAGGAACAGGAAAGCCAGATGTTTCACAGGCGCTCCGGCATGAAAGTGGTTTGTCATTCCCTCGAAAATATGGTTGTCATCCTGGAGTCCCGATGTTCCTTTACTACTCATCGGGGCGAAAGATCCGGAGGGGATGGGGACTTTACGAGGAATGAATACAGACGATTCCTCCCTGCCTCCAGATGTTTCGCTTCGCTCCAACATGACAACGAAAAAGGGGCCGGATGCTTCAGCCTCGCCATTCGAGGCTTCCAGCATGACATTTTATTATAATAATCAATCTTAACCCAGGCTCGTTACGAAATTTTATTTTGGATGAGCCCGAATCCGGTTAAAAAATAAAGCAGCGCAGAAAAGCTTTCTGCGCCACGAGGATCAAAGCAAAATTTTCCCTTTATTCGTCGGCGTCCACTCCTTCGGGAATCAGTCCGGCATAAGAACGGGGCGAAGGCCGGGGCTCGTCTTGGGCCGGCTGCTTACCCGCCAGAACAGCCAGCCTGACCACCTGCACCTTGCGGTAAACTTCAGAGTAGCCGCGAGGCTGTCCGTCAACGGTCAACAAATCTGCTATGCGGATCCCGAATAATCTTTCATTT
>DATIKD010000316.1:0-1584 GCA_035477965.1 Dehalococcoidales bacterium
AAATCAGGCGAAATCGGACTATCGGTATGCCCGGATAACGGACTGTAACCTCTTGCAATAGCGCCGTTTAATAGTACCAGCGAACAGCGGGATAACAATTGTGCGTCAACCCACCTGTTTACACTTCGCTCAGCCCTTGAGGTCGCAATTACCACAGCCAGGCCTCGTGCCTGACAGGCTTGAACAGCTCTGCGGTTGCGATCGGATATTTGTAAACTGCTGTTAAACAGAGTCCCATCCAGGTCAAGCACGATGGCTTGCGGAGGGACTTTGAATACTGGATAACTATTTATGTTCACAATACCTGCTTCGCCTAATGGGCATTATGCGCATATAATTCCCAATTCCCATTTTCGGAGAAGATTCCACCTATACAGCAAACTCGTATATCTTGCCCTTTATAATCAGCCGCCGATATTTCGAAAACGAATTTAGCCAGATTTTCGGCTGTGAGGGCTGGAACCTCTATCTCAGGCGGGACAGCATCGGTTTGATTAGCAGCAGGTTTTTCCATATCACCTTTGTAAGTCGATATCCCGGTCAGCCTGCCAGGGGCAATTTTAACTTCATATGCCCTGGCTGGACGACCCGCGCTCTTAATTCCAAGGATATATTTCATTCCGGTTTTATTTTCTGCCGGTACGATGACGCCGGCAATACGCGGGGTTTGATAACTATCCGGTTCAGCATCCGCACCATCCAGTACTTTCTCCAAATAGTCCAGGCTGCGGAAGGAACCAACATTGACTAATAGTTTATAAACTTCATAAACAGCTTCAGTCTGGATGCCGTTGGTAACCGCCAACACTCCGGTCGCATTATCATATTTGATGGCTGTGTAGTGCCGCAAGGCATCATAAGGTGCATTTGCCAGCGGCCCCATATAGAAAGTATTAACGTTTGGCGTGGCGCGCCGTTCGCGACTTTCCGGTGACCGCCCGGTTACCAGATATGCCATACAGGGCCGGGACTTAGGCGTCAAACCCAGGAATAGCTGGCGACCCGGATAAGGACTGTTTGGATTTTTCAAGTTGACCTCCTTGTAGTGGAAATAATCCGCCTTTTCGATTACCTTGTAAATTCAGGTAACATCCATTTCAGGCGGTATTATCTTTGAATAATCCCTCTATCTCTTTAATGATATTTTTATTGATGGGATTCTCCCGAGGCTTGCTGCCTTTATGAAATTCGCTTTCCAGAGTTTTTACGTATTCCTGCAATTCCGGTTTCTGCTTGATAGCCAGATCGATTTGCTGGAATAAATACTCGCTGTCTTTTTTAGCCACGTCCAGATCAATATTTAGCCCCAGTAGTTCACCCAATTTGAGCATCAAATGATAACAGCCCATAAAATTGGTAACCTGCAGATAATGCGGAGTGTGCACCCACAGACTTACCATGGGTATATTTTGCCTGGCAGCTTCGACCATCAGTAAACTGTAGATACTGCTGGGGCCCTGGTAACTGGTTAATTCTATGGCTCTTTCTTTCAGTTCATCGGTTTCAGAACTAAGATTGACCACTCCGCTGATTTTGGGCGGGACAGTATGCGGTATCACATCCAGGCTGCCCCCCAGAGCAATA
>DATIKD010000317.1:0-10757 GCA_035477965.1 Dehalococcoidales bacterium
TCTTCTGGTAGATTTTCGCCATTGCCCTGGCTGTTTGCAACACCTCTTCCCTTAGCTCTGGCGGCTCCAGCACTTCCACCTTTTCTCCCCACCCCAGTATCCAGGTGACCAGCTCATAGGTATAAAAGACTGTCAGCGTCATGATGACTGAGCCATCCCGTTGTTTTTCCAGCACCTGCGAAGGATGCCAGATGGCTTCCTCCATCAACCGGGTGATATCGGAGATGAACTTGAGTTTGACTATTTGAACTTTGTCCTCCACCACGATACCCCAGGCGCCCCGGAAATAGCGGTTAGAGTTAAAGTCGGCCGGGATGGTGTATTTCTCATCGGTAAGTTCGATGGCTTCAATGCGCTCTATTTTAAAAACGCGTAATTCCCTGGCTTGATGACAATAAGCCAGGACATAGCTGGAGTGACCGGCCGCCGCCGGCTCAATCGAGTACGGTTCGATAGTGCGCTTAGTGGGTTTGGGGGCGGGCAGAGAGCGATAAGTTATCCTGACCCGGCGCTGGTTGTTCCAGGCCTCCGCCAGCTTGGCCAGGACGCTAAAATAGACCTCATTCCTGGGCAGCTTGCGCATCCAGTCCAGGGTCTTTTGCACTTCATCCTTGAGCGCTCCCGGCAACACCGAAGCCAGCAGGCTGAAGGTCAAGTCCACATTGGGGTCATAGCGGTGGCTGTAGCGCAGCATTAGACGGGCAGCCAGTAATATGTTCAGTGCTTCCGGGACTGTAAAGCGAACGGGTGGCAAGTAGCAGCTCTTATCAATTGCCCATTTTCCTCTATCCTGGTACACCGGCACATTGAGTTCATTTCCGAGTGTCACCAGGTCACGGTAGATCGAGCGGACATTTACTTCGAATTTTTCTGCGAGGTCTCTGGTGGTGTAGCGCAACGGATTTTCGCGAAGAAGGAACCATATTTTCAGCATGCGGTCGGCTTTCTTGAGTCTTTCCATTTAACCCTCCCCCGACTGGCTTTGACCGCATTCTGACACCTTATACGGTATTTTTCAAGGATATCTCAAACTGTCTAATTTTATCCAATTATTTTGACATAAGGCTGTCATAGACATGTGATACATTAGAAGTATTGAGAGTGGGAGTGAACGTTAATGTGTTATGGATCAGCTATCCAGAGACATGGAACAATCATGGAATCATCTGGATATGCTGGTGAAAACCTTAACTTCGATGACAATCACTATCAAAAATAATTGACTGGAGCGAGATAATAATGGAAATTGAAGAGCATTTCATGGAAGCATTGGATGAAATTGAGGTTGAAGAAACTGCAGGCGCCAGCCGGTCCGAAAGGTCTCATCAGCGGTATGGAGCCAAGAACAAGTTTTCCACAGACCGTTTTCTGGGTCAGGGCAAGCGAGTGTCGAATGTGGGTATTGTCCCCAGGTACTATGGGGAACTCTTAACCTGGGCACTGCAGCGCTACCTGGAGAAAGAGGGCTGGCAGGTAGTACAAGTGCTGGGCTATCACGGTCATGAGCCGGTCTATATCGATGTCAACACCGATGTTGAGCAGTATGAGAATCTGCTCAGGGACGGTCAGATGCTGGTAGAGAAAGATGCCAGCCGCCTGATAATTACAGTAGACATCAACTTGCGCTGGCGTAACTCTATTCTGGTGGAAGGCCTGGCTAAGGATGAGATTGACACCGATGGCTTCGTGCACGGAGTGATTACGCTGGCAAAAGAGCTAAATTTATACCGTGGGAAGAAGATAGAGTTGGCCGGGAGACTACGTTTTCTGAACCTGAAGAACCGTTCCATGGAGAGCATTATCCTGGATGATATTACCAAAAAAGAAATCCGGGCTAACACCACCGGCTTCTTAAATAAAAAGGCGCTTTGGAAAAAGTACGGAATCTCATCTCGAAGAGGTCTACTATTGGCTGGAGAACCCGGTACCGGCAAGACTATAATCTGTAAATCCCTGATGGCGGAAGCTACCGGCCTAACCTGCATAATTACCAGTGCCTATTATATAGATAGTGACGAATATCTCACCGAACTCTATGAACTGGCCGCAGAATTAAGTCCATCTCTGGTTTTCATCGAGGATATTGACCTCATTGGGCAAAATCGGGAGGAATTCGGTTACCAGAGAGGAAAAGCTCTGCTTTCGCTTCTGGCGGTACTCGACGGAATTGAAGAGAAAAAGGAAATAGTGACGGTGGCCACTACTAACTCCATTGAAATACTGGACAAAGCGTTAAGCCAGAGGCCTTCACGTTTTGACCGGGTTATAAAACTGAGCCGGCCCGGCTACGCCCTGCGCCGCGCATTGGTTGGGCGTCTCTGCCAGATCATTCCTTGTGATGAAAGGCTTCAAGAGTATATCGCTCATAAGACCGAGGGCTATACCCCGGCCCAGGTACAGGAGGTTATTCACAGCCTGGTCATTGAAAATTCCAGCGGAGAATCTGCTCCGGATAATTTTAGCGAACTTGACGTTGACTACATTCTTTCTCGCATCAATGTCCGTAACTGCCAGAAGATAGGCTTTTCGATTTCGAATAACCATCAGGGGAATCAACCTTGATTCCCCGTTTACCGGGACCCGGCGAAAGCGGTAAGGATTCTAATCGCTAACCGGACTTCCGCAATTAGACCTTCAAACGCGGTTACCTTTGAAGCTAATGTTTCCACTTCAAATCGCAGGTTTTTAGATGGGGTCGGATGTCAATAGTGACCCCAAACTTTCACGATGCTACTAATCCAGGATGATATCTCTGATTGACTTGTTTTCGGATTTAATAATCGGATATACTTTGGGTAGTTGGGAACAGCAGGTGTGCGATGAAACAGTATAAATTGCCGGTGATCATGTATCAACCGAGCGAAGAAACTGAAAATAAATATATGGCAGAGATCCCTCTACTGAGTGGTTGCCGGGCCTGGGGTGATACTCCCGCCGAAGCCCTGGAGAACCTGCGCAGTGTCGCCGCTGAGTTTATTCGTTCCTATAAAGAGCATAAGCAGCGTCTTCCTCGGGCTGTGGAAGATACAGCTTTTGAGCTGGTGGGCCCCAAAGCTTCCGATGAGGTTACTGTTTACCTGTGAATTACCGCGAACTCACCCGACGCCTAAAGAGTCCAGGCTGCGTTCTCGATAGGTCAGCTAAAAGCAGCCATGAAATCTGGATGAACCTGCAAACGGGAGCCCGCACCACGATCCCTAACTGGGGTAGTCATGATCTTAAACCAGGAACCATCTCAGGGATACTGCGCGATCTCGGCATCCGTAAAGATGATTTTGACAAACACTAACCGGACTTCCGCAGTTAGACCTTCAAAAGGTGTTACCTTTGAAGCTAGTGTTTCCACTTAAAATCGCAGGTTTTCAGATACTGCGAAAGATGTAGGCCGAGCCTTTACAGCAGGACTGCCTGTGCTTTGCTGAGTTAAGAAATACAGACTCTTTTTTCGTTCGTTCCCTGTTCTATGACCCCTGTCTTTTGCTTCCTCTTACAGCAACTCTCAGTTATCTTGACAGGCCCCTTTTCAATCCTCAATTCACTATCAGGTCAAATCGGAGTAGAATATGTGACAGCAATAACATTTTGTTAATCCGGTTACTCGCCGGTAAGGTGATGAAGGCATTCTTAATCGAGTTAAAATAGGTCCCGGCTGGATCAACAAAGACGGAAAACTCATTATTTTAGGTCTGGGCATTCGCTCCCTGGCGCAGAGTTCGGCCGCGGTTATTCTGGCGGTATATCTGGATAAGCTGGGTTACAGCATCGTACAAATCGGCGCCTTCCTGAGTGCCGGGGTGGCCGGATCGGCTGTCCTGACTCTGGTCGTCAGCCTGATTTCCGAGAAGATCGGGCGGCGGCGGTTGATGGTATTTTTTACCGCCATTACGGCAGCAGCCGGGCTGGCGATGGTTTTTGTCAATAGCTTTATACCCCTTTTGTTTATTGCCTTTTTGGGCAATGTGGGCGCTGGAGGTATTTCTCCGGCTGCCCCTTTGGAGCAAGCCAGTCTTTCGGATACAGCTCTGCCCGCCCGTAGGACTGACCTGTTCGCCTTTTACCGCATTTCCGGACTGGCCGGGGCCACCATCGGGGCACTGGCCGCCGGATTGCCGCCCATTTTACGTTCTTCTTTTGATATAAGTGAAATTAACTCTTTGAAGGCAATGTACGCGGGCTTTTGTCTTGTGTTAATAGTGGCAGCCTTCCTTTATGCCTTACTATCGCCGGCAGTTGAGGTAGCCAAAACACAGAAACAATGGTCGAATCCTCTCAAACTTCCCTCACGCCGGATCATTTTTACTCTAACCGGTCTGTTTGCCCTGGACAGCTTTGCCGGTTCGTTGTTTGCGCAAAGCCTGGCTTCTTTCTGGTTTTACACCCGATTCGGAATGGATTTAAAAGACCTGGCACTGGTTTTCTCGTTATCCAATGTACTGGCAGGAATTTCGCTCTGGCTGGCCGCCAAGCTGAGTAACCGGATCGGGCTCATCAATACCATGGTTTTTACCCACATACCCTCAAGTCTCTTCCTGATTGCAGCGGTCTTCGCCCCCATCCAGAGCCTGGTTATTGTCTTCTGGCAACTAAGGTCTTTTTTCAGTATGATGGACCAGCCTACACGGGACTCCTATACCATGTCAATGGTGCAACCCCAGGAGAGAGTGGCTATGGCCGGCATCAACACCGTAGGCCGGGGAGTCACAGGCACGATCGCCCCGCTGGTCGCCAGCGCCCTGTGGCAGTCATTTTCGGCCGCGGTCCCGATAATCGGTTGTGCCGTGCTTAAAATTGCCTACGATTTGGCGCTTTTCGTTATGTTCCGAAAAGTCAAACCCCCCCAGGAAAAAGACAGAAATAATCATCTCAGATAGTTCATTGAGGATGATTTGCGGCCTGATAATCCACCATTCATTAGCTGTGGGCGCAGGCTGTACCCTGTATCCGGCCTCAACCCAAAATATCTTTTGAAAACTGCAGAAGGGAGACCAACCGGCCAGGGACAAGGGGCTGAATCAGGCCGATATCTCCTCCCTGTCACGGCCAGGAGCCAGGCTTCCGGAGGAACACATCTAACCGGTCGGCGCAGTTGATGAGGTACTGGTTTTAGCCAGCGGGAACAGGGCTTTTCCTGACTAAAAAGCCAAAATGCGCGGCAGAAACCCGAGCACCGTCACCTGATGTCCGGAAAAAATGGCGCACCGGATCATGTCCAGGTTAATACCGGCTGCGACCCACTAGTTCCATCTCTTGATCACATGGATGGCGGTGGCTTTAAAGCTGGCGTAAATTTCTTTGCCGATCGAGATGCCGAGTTCCTGGGCAGACTGAACGGTAATAACCCCCAGCAGGGGAAAGCCGCAGGTAGCTTCAATTCTGACTGAAGAACCGATGGTGTTGATCCGGTTTACCTGACATTTGAAAACGTTTCGGGCACTTCCGGATGCAGGCGTTGATGAAAACACGATATATTCCGGCCGGATTAACACATCCACCTTTTCGCCAACGGGCAGATTGGAAATAGCCGTGATCTTTTCGCCGTTGACCGCAATTGAGGCCAGTTCGTTGTCCTTGCCTTCCACCACACCCCGGATGATATTCTCAACCCCCACAAACTCAGCCACAGCCCTATTTTGAGGCTGGTTAAAAATATCGCTGACAGTACCGGTTTGAAGCAACTCACCGCCTATCAGAGTACCCAACCGGTTGGCCATGCGCTGTCCCTGAGACATGTTATGGGTTGACATTATGATGGTAGTTTTGCGCTGATTGATGATGTGAGCCAGGACTTCTTCGACCTTGGCGGTTGAAACCGGATCCATATTGGCAGTTGGTTCGTCGAGAAACAAAACTTCAGGTTCCGTTACCAGAGCACGGGCTATCGCAATACGCTGCATTTCACCGCCGGATAATGTTTTGGCGCTGCCATTTCTGAAACTGGCCATACCCACCAGGTCCAGCGCTTCTTCGGTCTTGCGCTTGATAATTGACGAATTCAAGTGGCGCCATCTCAGGCCGCAGGCTACGTTATCAAAGACGTTCATATTGAAAACGAGCGGCCTTTGATGGACATATGACATCCTGCGTTTCAAAGCCAGCCGGTCCACCTGATGACTAGATACATCCTCGCCATTAAAGAAAAACTGCCCTGAACTGGGGGCCTCAAGCAGGTCAAGGATTCTGATAAGCGTGGTTTTGCCGGCCCCGGTGGGCCCTATTAGAGCGAATACCTCCGCCCTCTCTATTTTAAGATTGACATTTTTCAGGACTTCTCTTTCGGCGTATTTCTTGCTTAAATTGACTGTTTCGATCAGAACCATCTGCCTCTCACTTCTGTTGAAGCCTGTTCAAAATAATATTTACCAGCAAAGCCAGTATGATGAGAATGATACCCAGGGCAATGGAGAGTTCAACATTTCCTTTGGAAGTTTCCATGGCTATGGCAGTCGTAATTACCCGGGTATATCCGGCTATGTTACCGCCGATCATCAGAGCCAGTCCCACTTCCGAAATAGCTCGTCCGAAACCCAGTGTCACCGCTGACAAAATGGCATAGCGGGCTTCCCGAATTACCAGGAGGGTAGCCTGGATCCGGCTGGCCCCCAGAGAAGAGGCTGTTTCAAATACTCCCTTTTCCACACCGCTCAAGGCTGCCACAGTCAGGCCCAGCACTATCGGCGAAATCAGGATTACCTGACCGATCACCATAATGGTGGGTGTGAACATCAGGTTGAAAACACCAAAGGGGCCACCCACCCTGGAAAAGAATATGAAAATCATTAATCCGACCACTACTGTCGGCATACTGTAGAAGGTCTGGATGACATTGATCAGTACTCTCTTGCCCCGGAAATTCCTGAAATGGATAAGACTCCCCAACGGTATACAAAAAAGGGTGGAAACCAGGCAGGATAAAACGGCGATCGCCAGAGTCCTGCCGGTAATTTCCATCACTTCCGGGTCAAAGGAGACTATGAGTTGAAAAGCCTTGGCGAATCCCACCAGGATTTGGTCCAATCCGGCACCTCAATAATCGAACTGGGAGATCGCCGGCTTTCGCTGACGACCCCCCGGGATAAACTTTCCTTAACCACCGATTTTTTAGGGAATCGGTTTCATGTTCTCAGCCAGATCAGGGATAGCTGGGAAGGTGGGATCAGCGATGGGGAAGAACAGGGGTCCGCCGAACTCTTTCACTCCGTATTCACCGATCATATTCTGGACTTCAGGTGAAATAAGCCAGTTGATAAACTTCTTGGCTATATCCAGTCTGGCGCCTCTCACTTTAGCCGGATTGACCGCATAAACACTATAAACATTCAAAGTTTCCGCGGCTGCCTTCTGCACCAGGGCTACCAACGCTAATCGGCCTTTGTAAGACTGGAATGTGGAGCCGTCACAGAGGACATAAGCCTTCATCTCATTGGCCATGGTCAAAGTCGGTCCCATGCCCTGCCCGGCCTCGACATACCAGGCTTGCTTCTGCACCTGGGTCGCGTAATCGAAACCGGCGGAAGCCCACAGCCGTCTTTCGGCCCCGTGTGTACCCGAGTTGTCGCCCCTGGAGATAAACTTTACATTTGTGGGATCATTTTTTCCCGCCGCTGCGATTTTCTTGAAGGCATCCACAGGCGCCATGTCTTTGATCCCTGCCGGGTCTGCAGCAGGACCAGCAATCATAAAGAAGTTATAGGCAAAACTGCGTTTGTTTATGCCCCATCCTTCTTCCACAAAAGGTTTTTCCTGGTCCGGATCATGGACAATAACGGCATCCACGTTTCCGGCTTTGCCCTGATTGATGGCGGCGCCGGTGCCGGCGTACACGATATCCAGTTCTACATTCTCTTTTTTCTCAAATGCAGGTTCCAGATAAGCCCAAAGACCTGTATCATACAGGCTGGTAGTGGTTGCGATTTTGAAACGCACTTTCGGCTGCTGGATGGGGTACCCGGTCGGTGTGGTAGGTGTGGGAGACGCGGTCGGCGTGGTAGCCGCAGGTTGCGTAGCAGCCGGCGTAGTAGCTGTCGTAGGCGCAGGGGATGGGGCCGGTGTAGTAGCCGCCGGTGCACATCCAACCAGCAGCGCCAGCACCATGATCAGACTTAGAGTTATAATTATAGACTTAAAACCTTTCTTGCTCATCAGGTATACTCCTTACTTATCTTTAGTTACTATTTGCAACTGGCTTCGATCGAACTCTTCGATTAACACCTCCTATTAGTGCCTGGCCACAGAACAGGCACAGTGACCGTTACTCAGTATCCATTAATTTTCTTTTACTTATACCGGCTGGCAATACTATCCTGGGGAAAAAGTGACAGTTCCAGTTTGGGATGTATCATAGCCTGAAATGGCGGCTACCGCCGACTTAAAGCCGGCGCTTTCAATAATATTCATGAGCGACGTTATCGATTCATTCCTGAGGTTCTCGCGAGGTATTACCAGGTCGTATCTTTCTTTGAGAACAGGCAGAAAATCGAGCTGGCTGGCATCGGCCGCGGCTTGAATTCCGAGGCCAACATCGGCCTCACCACGGGATACACACATGGCAACAGCCAGATGGGAATCCACTTCTTTTTCATATCCCTTCAATTTTGAAGGGTCAATAGCCTGTTTGCGCAGCTCAAAGTCCAGCAACACTCGCGTTCCCGAACCTTTCTGACGGTTAACAAACCTGATACCGGTCCGCCCCAGGCTACCAAAGTCAGTGATATTCTTCGGATTGCCCTTTGCCAGCATGAGTCCCTGGATACGGCATGCCAGGTGTACCACGGCCAGCTGACGGCCGGGTAGTATGTGCTTCAAAAATGGGAAATTGTACTCACCTGTCTCTTCATCCAGCAAATGTATGCCGGCCAGGTCAGCCCTTCCCTCCTGCAGGGCGATCAAGCCTCCGAGGCTGCCCGCACGTTTGAGTTCGACTTTGATTTCCGGATATTCGCTCCTCAGCCTGGTAACCAGTAACTCTAACGCCAGGTCATGGCTGACTACCATTACAATTGTGCTGGCTCGATCATGGCTTTCCTCCCAGCGCTCTGGCAGTTCCTCATGTTCTTTACGCTCCTCACGCCAGCGTGAGAGATGCACCGAAAACTCCGCTTCAACCTCCTCAGGACTATAACCGAGGCTAAGGGTTTCCAGGATGTGATTGTTGACCAGATTCGAGAGGCGTCTTTGACGCAGTTTTATAACCAGCGGATTATCCTGCCGGGTAGCTACTATGGTTCCGCCGCCTCGCCGGGGAATGACGATCTTTTCTTGTTTGAGCTCGGAATAGGCCCTGGACACCGTGCCGGGGTTTACTCCCAGGGAACGGGCCAATTGCCGTACTGTGGGCAAACGTTTTCCAGGCTGGATATTTTTGCTCGCGATGCCCTGTTTGATCTGCTCCGATATTTGTCTGAAGATCGGAGTCCCAGCCGAGTTATCAATCTGGATTGAGAAATCTTGTACTAGTTGCATTGATATAACTATAACATATAAATGTTTATGAAACAAACTGCAACGGGCTATTTAGCATCAGCGATAGCATTTTCACCCGAATAATACGAAGGAGTATGTATAGCCGGAATCTGGTGCGAATTTTCCTCTTGCATAGATCAGTAATAGTAATTGCAAGATGTAGTAATATATGTTACACTTCGCGTTATGGAATGGCTGGCGTTTTCATATTCTCTTCCATCCAGGGAAGGGTCAAGTCTGCGGGTGGCGGTTTGGCGCCGTTTCCGCCGCCTGGGAGCTATAACTATTGCCGGCAGTGTACAGGTGCTTCCTGCCCGAGAAGAGTGCTGGGAGGCTTTTCAATGGCTTTCTCAAGAAATTGCGGCCTCTAACGGAGAGGCTATGACTATGCGAGTCACTCAAATAGAAGGGCTTACGGACAGGCAGGTGATTTCCCTGTTTCGTGCCGCCAGGGCGGAAGACTATCGGCATATCGAGGCCCATGCCGGTGACCTGCTGAAAAATCTGGCTGCTGAAGAGAGGGTAGACTCCGCCCATGCACAGGACGCTCTGAAGAGATTGCGCAGGCGCTACAGCGATATCCTGCGCATCGATTACTTCAATTGTCCGGAAGGGAAACGGGTAGCCTCCAGGCTGGATAGTATTGAGCGCTCAATTTCACCGCCTGTAGCTGGAGACATTGTCATTCCTCATGAAGACATAGAGCAGTTCCGCAATCGCCGGTGGGTTACACGCCCTCAACCTCATGTCGACCGTCTGTCCTGCGCCTGGCTCATACGCCGTTTCATTAATCCCGAGGCTGAAATCCGCTATTCAAATACTCCGGGACCGGATGAGATATCCTTCGATATGAAGAATGATCGATTTGGACACAGGGGTATTCTTTGCACATTTGAAACGATGTTGCTGGCTTTCAGACTTGAGAATCCCGCTTTGCAGCCCCTGGCCGAAATTGTTCATGAGATTGATATGCACGATGACCGCTTTGCCTGGCCGGAAATTGCCGGAATCGAACGGCTTCTCGATGGATGGTCGCTCTCGGATTTATCAGACTCAGAACTGGAAAAAAGGGGTATATCGCTTTTTGAAGGCTTGTACCAGGCTTTTTCGGTCAGTGTTGAAAATAATAACGGCCAGGGGTGATAAGATGATTACCCGGATAGATTTTAGGATGCACTCTGCCCCTGGCGTCAATTGCAGTTTTCCCAAGAACAATATTTGGAATTCCTGATGAAAATAATCGCTGTCCAAAATATTCTTTATCGTCTGATGAAAGAAGTCCGGAACCCCTTCCGGAA
>DATIKD010000318.1:0-2934 GCA_035477965.1 Dehalococcoidales bacterium
GTTCCTTCTGATTTAATTGGTTATATTACTTAACCTGTGGACCCGGATCTCTGAAGATGAGGTAGAATCTGAACAAAAAGCCGGCTTATCAGATACTCCGGGTCCACTCTGTTTTCAGGTTATTTGCTCCGCCAGTAAAGATGTCCTGGGGAGTTTCTCCAAAGACAGGAAATAAGCCAGGGAATTCTCTACTTGATTTTCGGTTAATATTTTGTAAGCGTTGTGCTTGTATTTCTTAATCAGGTCTTGTTCGCTCATCTCGTACAATGAATTAAAGGGCCTTTCTGCCACAAAAGTCTGTCCGCGTGCGGCAACTTCTACCCTGACTATCTGCTTCTCTCTGAATTCAGGGTGACCGGTATAGCTGATCCTGTTCACCAGATCGGTCACTGCGGGTGTACGGGCGACCTCCATATCCTGCCATTCCACTCCGGGTGGAAAACCTTGGGCGGCCATCGCCAGTGTATAAGCCGGGCTGAAATGAATGTCAACAATATGGTTGAGCTCGCGGGAGGTAAAAGCGGGCGCGAAGAAAGTCGGATGTCCGTAAATCTTGATGCTTTCAATGTCCTTTGCCAGCAGTTTGTGAGTATCCATTATATGCAGAAAAGCTTCTGTTTCAGTCTGGAACTGGCGGCATGAAGGAAAGGGTTTGAAGAGTATTTTTTTAAAGAACAACCATTCTTTTCCGATATCCTTCAGGATTCTTTCCGGATTCCAACCTCCATAACCCACGAATTTCCAGAAACCCTGGTCCGAATCAAAAACAGTGGGATCACCAAAAAAGCCTGATTCAGCCAGCAGAGCAGCGATTACTCCCCCGGTGTTCTGCCATCCGGAGACACCGTATTTAACCATACCGCGAGGTTCCTGGAAAGTATGCCGGACCCAGGTTAAAACCTGGCTGAGATGACCGGCTGTGCTCATGGCGTGGATCATTTTATCCTGGTTGAGTTTCATCAGCTTACCAGCCGCCGCGGCGACGCCAAAGTTCAGGTTGGCATAGCCCTGCCTGTCCGGCCAACGAACATGACCGTCATCACCAATGATGAATCCACCGGAAGCCAGAGCCGCGTTAACACGCATGGCTACTTCTAATGCCACGGCAGTGGCTATAATAAGGTCCTGGCCGGATGCATCATAAGATTCTGCCATGGCTAACGCCGGCGGTACAATATATGGTGGCGCATGGCCTGTCAGAGCCTCCCAATCCAGGGCATTTATCAACTGCCCGTTAGCCAGAACGGCGCTGACACAGGAAACCTTTCCCTTGACGCCAATTATGGATGATTCAGGGGGACCCCCCATTCGTTTGGCAACCGTGATGGCTATTTTACCGGGATCAGTCAAGATTCCACCTAAACCACAGCCGATAGAGTCCATCAAGAACAGTTTGGTATCATTTATCACTTTGGGTGGCAAATTTTCCCATTTAGTCTCGATTACAAACTTCGCCAGTCCTTCTAACTCGGGGGATATTTTCATGAATCATGTACCTCCTGCGTTTACTCTTCTTCTAAAATCAATATCGCATCATATTATGTACTGCATCTAGCCTTGATACGGACTAATGCTATTATGCAAAAACAAGCCTTTACCCGTATTGAACCCAACCGCCCTTAGATTCTTCACCCCGATTTCAGAGGCCAGGTGAATCGGGGCCCCAGAACTAGAATTTGCGTGTTTGGTTAAATACCAGAAACATCACTCGTTTTTTCACTTTCAACTTATAAATTGAATGGTTCTAAACCATAATGCAGGATACGTAATGGCCGTTACCCATATCTTTGAGAGCCGGAATTTCATCCTTACAGCGTGGAGTTGCCAGCCAGCAGCGGGGATGAAAATGGCAGCCTGAAGGGGGATTGGCCGGGCTGGGCACTTCTCCCTTCAATACTATCCGCTGGCGGGTTTTTTCCAGTCGGGGCCTGGGTATAGGGACGGCTGAAAGGAGGGCCTGGGTATACGGATGCAGGGGGTTGGAATAGAGTTCTTTGGCGTTGGTTAACTCCACTATCCTACCCAAATACATAACGGCTACTCTGTGACTGATATGCTGCACCACTGAAAGGTCATGTGCAATAAAAAGATAGGTTAAGCCGAGCTGCTCCTGTAGTTCCTGCAGAAGGTTAATGATCTGGGCCTGTATGGAAACGTCCAGGGCGGAGATCGGTTCATCACACACAACCAGAGAAGTCTTGCCGGCCAGGGCCCGGGCGATGGCCAGCCGCTGACGCTGGCCGCCGGAGAACTCATGGGGTACCCGATCCATCATGTTGGGATTGAGCCCCACGATGTTAAAGAGTTCCCTCACACGTTCATTGTATTCACGGCTGCTTACCAGATTATGAATTTTTAGCGGTCTCCCCACGATGGAACGAGCGGTCTGACGGGGATTGAGAGAGCCGTAGGGATCCTGAAAGATAGCGCTGATCTGGCTGCGCAAAGGCCGGATACGACTTTCGGGCAGATGGGTGATATCCACCCCGTTATAGATTATCTTACCGGCAGTCGGTTTATAGAGCCGTAAAATGCAGCGACCTACCGTAGTCTTCCCGCAGCCGCTCTCGCCCACCAGTCCTAATGTCTCATTCTGCCGAATCTGGAAGCTAACATCATCAATAGCTTTAATATCGCCAATCTTACGGCGTAACAAGCCGGTAGTAATCGGGAAATACATCTTCAGATTGTTGACTTCTACCAGGATGGTGGTCTGTGTCGTATTCATCGCTTCTCCTGAATATCCGCATAACAGGCAATAAAGTGCTGGTCTCCCACCTTTCTGAGTTCGGGGGCGACTTCCTGGCGGCATTTCTCCAGATGGTATTTGCAGCGGGGTAAAAAGGCGCAGGTAGGGGGCATTTTGATCAGATTAGGCGGCAAGCCTTTGATGGTGGCCAGCCTCTTGGAAGTAGCGGTTTGGCCCAGTTGAGG
>DATIKD010000319.1:0-5599 GCA_035477965.1 Dehalococcoidales bacterium
ATCCTCAAACCTCCGGCGGCATTTACCAGAATATCCTGGTTGCCCAGCTTTAACCCGGCTCGTTTGGTCAGGACGGCGATGATCAAAAGCAGACGGTTGTAATCAATTCCGTTGGCGACACGGCGCGGCATACCGAAATAGGATGTTGTGGCCAGCGATTGAATCTCAACCAGCAGCGGACGATTGCCTTCCAGGATGGGTACAATGGCTGAACCGATGCTTTCCTCGTGTTCCACCATAAATGCCTGAGAGGGGTTATCGACCTGGACCAGACCTTTTTCCGCCATTTCGAAAACTCCGACTTCATGGGTTGCGCCGAAGCGGTTTTTGGCACTGCGCAGGAGTCGGTAAGTGCTGAAAGGCGCACCTTCAAAATAAAGCACAATATCAACGATATGCTCCAGCGCCCGCGGACCGGCAATATCCCCGCTTTTGGTGACGTGGCCGACGATAAAGACCGGGACTTCTTTGGATTTGGCCCATTGCATCAGCTTTAAAGTACACTCGCGGACCTGGGTGATATTCCCGGGCGCCGCTCCGACGCTCTGTAAACCCACTGTCTGAATTGAATCAACCACCACAAAACCGGGATTGAGATTGTTCAACTCGTTGATTATCACATCAAGGTCGGTTTCAGATAGCAGATAAAGTTTATCGCCTTTAATGCCCAGTCTCTGGGCACGTAGCTTAATCTGATTTTCAGTTTCCTCAGCCGAAACGTAGACCGCGTTGCCGCGGATACCGGCTATCATATCGGCCATTTGCAGCAGTAAAGTGGATTTGCCAATCCCGGGGTCACCGCTGATCAGAGCGATAGAACCGGCCACCAGCCCGCCGCCCAGGACCCGGTTGAGTTCACTCATCGGCAGTGCAGTCCGGTCGCTTTTCATCATTTCAATGCTGGCCATAATACGAGCGGGAGAACCCCTGACCGCCACCGGATTATCTGCGGCGCGGGTCTGAGCAGTTTCCAGAAAAGAATTCCAGGCCTGACATTCCGGACAGCGCCCCAGCCATTTGAGGCTCTCTTTGCCGCATTGCTGGCAGACATAAGTAATTCGCTTTTTTTCAGCTTTGGCCATTTCACTTCATTTCCCGGTTCATTGGTTGATAAAGACCGAGACCTTTACGGGTATGTTAAAATAAGGCATCATTAGTATACAGCAACCATATTTTTTCATCTATTTTCAGGATGCGAGCAACGGAGATTATGCGAATAGCTATTTTATCGGATATACATGGCAATCTGGAAGCCCTTGAAGCGGTTTTAGGCGATATTGATAAAAAGGGCGGAGTGGACTGTTACTGGTGTTTGGGGGATACCGTGGATTACGGGCCGGAACCGCACCAATGCCTGGAGAGGGTGCGCCAGCTCGCGGCGGTGACCATACTGGGTAATCATGATGCGGCGGTCTGCGGCAAAGTGGATTATCCTAAGACCTTTCCGGCTGATTTTGTCCAGGTAACCACCTGGACAGAAAACCACCTGACGGAAGAAGATAAGGCCTACCTGGCAGCCTTGCCCTTACGGGTAGAAACCCGGGGGTTTACGCTGGTCCATGCCAGCCCGCGGGAGCCTTTCTGGGAATACATGCTGGACAGAGAGAGGGCGGAGGCAAACCTGCCCTTTATGGAAACTCAAAACTGTCTGGTGGGGCATACCCATGTCAGCGCCTGCTTTGAATTTGAGAGCGAAGTCTCCACTGCCGGCAGGATTCCCTTTACCAGGGAATTAGATAAAAAATACTTTAAAGATGGCAAATTCAGTTTTGAGTTCAAGGCGTCGGATGAACCCGTAATCCATCTGGATGGCAAACGTCAGATTATCAACCCGGGCGCAGTTGGTCAGCAGCGAACTAAAGACCCGCGAGCGGCCTATGCGGTCTATGATGAGGGACTGGCCATAATTGAACTCAGAAGAGTGGAATACGAGGTGGCGGTCACACGCCGGAAGATGCTGGAAAGCGGACTGCCTGAGTGGCTGGGAAACAAACTGGCGGCGGGAAGCTGAAGATGAAAACAGCGGTGCTTTCGGATATCCACGGCAATCTGGCAGCGCTGGAAGCAGTCATCAGAGATATCGAAAAAAGAGGGGGCGCCGACCAGTTTTGGAGTTTGGGTGATATCATCGACTATGGACCGGAACCCCATCTGTGCCTGGAAAGGATTCGCCAGCTAAATGCGGTTGGAATTGTAGGAAATCATGAATATGCCGTGGCCGGCAAAATGGATTTGCGGGAATTTCGGGCGGAAGTGGCGGTGGTGACGAACTGGACCCGCCAGCAGATGTCCGAGCAGGACCTGGCCTTTATTCTGGCACTACCGCTTACCCTTGAGACAGGTGATTTTACTCTGGCACACGGCAGCCCGCGCGACCCCCTGCGGGAATATGTTCTTTCAGATGCGGATGCGGCCGAAAACTGGAGCTATTTTAAGACTCGCTGCTGTCTGATAGGCCACACTCATGTACCCCTCTGCTTCAAGATTAAGGATGTTCACGATACCGGTCAGGGCCTTAACCACCTCAGGAGTACTAACCTGAACTCACTTTCCGATTGGAATGAATTAATCCGTCAAAATCGCAACCGCGAATGTAAAATAGAATTGACCAAAGGGCGGTTTATCTTTAATCCCGGCAGTGTGGGGCAACCCCGCGATCACGACCCCCGGGCGGCTTATGCCTTGATTGACAGCACCGCTAACACACTGGAATTGCGCCGGGTGGAATATGATATTGCGGCTACCCGGCGGCGAATGGCTGAACTCAAACTGCCGGAATGGTTGAGCTCCAGGCTTTCCGAAGGGCTCTAGAAACTGCCGCTCGCCACTGCTTGAAACTTGTTCAGCCCGAAAACAGGTGTTACCCGCATTTCGCCATAATTAAAAAGTCCACTTTTTCCATGATTATTGGTTTTCCCGGTAGTGCCTCAAATAAGTTGCTGAAGCCTCCTCATTGCCTCATAACCGGCATAATCCAACTTTGGATTTTTCCGGCATTTTCGCTTGACATATTTACTGACATTTTCCCTTAACAGTTAACTGCTGACATAATCGTATCACACCAAAATATAGCCTTGACACACCCGAGTAACTGTGTTAGAGTAAAAAAAATAAAAATGTATATGAGTATCATATAGGATTCTAATGGTGTACTCTACTCTTTGATTTCGTTCTGTCGTTTCTTTTGATTTGGGCACATCCCTCTCGCCTTTAAAAAATATCATAAGAAGGAGAATTATTTTACGGACTGAAACTTTGGTATTTTATGAATATGTCACGAAAAAGAAAGGAGGTGATACACTTTGAACAGAGTATTAATCATTACAATCATTTTAGTTTTCCTTGTTGGGTTGGTGGTTTCAGGGTGCGGAAAAGCGGTTACCACAACCCCTGAACCTGGACAAAACATTTCACCTACAATTACTTCTAGTCCTCAACCGAGCGTGAAGAAACCGATATATGGCGGGATCCTTAAGTACACCAGAAATGTACCTCCCGGTGATCCTATAGGCAACATACCAGAGATGGGTCCCTCTGGATTTGACATGGTGAACCTAACCATTTTTGAAAGTTTGTTCAGGCTCGATAGTAAAGGTAAGCTTATACCGATATTAGGGACACAAGTAAAAGTATCTGATGATCGAACTTTTATTGAAGTTAACCTCAGGCAGGGGGTAAAATTCCATGATGGGACGGATTTTAACGCTGATACAGTCAAGTGGAATTTTGACCGATGGATTAAGGCCCGAGGTGTTGCTCAATTAAAGTCAATGGAGATAATTGATCCTTATAAAATAAGAATTAACTTGAGTTATTTCTCCAATACGGTGTACAGTGCGCTTACAGGTCAAGCGTTCTTCCAAACTTCTCCCCAGTATGTAGAGAAAGTCGGAGAGGAATCCGCCCGTTGGAATCCAGTAGGTACTGGACCGTTCAAGTTTGTTAAATACGAACGAGATGTAAAGCTAGTTGCTGAAAAATTTATTGACTATTGGGATAAAGGTAAGCCTTACCTTGATGGGATTGAGGTAGTCATTCTTCCTGATCATATGACCAGGCAGATGGCATATCGATCTGGTGACTTGCACATTACTTTTATGGACGGGAAACAGGCAGCAGATCTCAGAGATTTGGGTTTTTCATATGTCGAACTGCCTGTAGCATTACCGGTTCATGCTTTAGTTCCATCCAGTGCCAATCCTGCATCCCCTTGGTCAAATAAGAAAGTCAGAGAGGCGGCTTGGTATGCAATTGATAGGAAAACACTTACTGATTCTTTAGGATACGGACTAAAAGTTCCCCTCAACCAGATAGCAGATTCTGGTTCTTTAGCCTTCGTCCCTGAAATTGAAACATTGCGTCCATATGATCCAAACAAGGCGAAGCAGTTATTAGCAGATGCCGGCTTTGCAAACGGGTTCAAAACTAAATTTATAATAGCCCCTCGTTGGGTAGACCGTGATTTGCAGGTGGCAATGCAATCACAATTTAAGAGAGTAGGAATTGAAGCTGAACTAGAATTTCCTGAAGAAGGTAAATACGGAACATATCGTTGGAATAAATCCGGGTGGGGTGAGGGAATAATTTTCCAAGAATATGCTAACTGGCCTCTTTATACTTCCCACATTAGCTTTTATTGGAATTACCAACCAGCCCAATTTTTTGATTTACAGTGGCCAGAAGGATTACATAAACTAGCTACTGAATCATTGCAAACCACAGAAATCAAGAAAGAACTAGTGCAACAGTTTAATCGAATGCTTTTTGACGATGCAACCTTGATACCATTGTATGAACTCAAGAAAATTGCATTCGTCCAGAAAAATGTACACAACTCCGGGATACTTACTTCGGGGTTTAAGGATGACTGGACTCCTGCAGAAACGTGGATTGAAGCCAAAACAAAGTAAAAATATATAATCGACATAGAACCGGGGCGGACTTAGTGTTTAAACACTACGCCCCGGCTTTACAAAATGTCGAGGGTTAATTCAAATAACTGTTTTCCCCTGAAAAAATCCAAGCAATAAAGCATAAGCGAAGCCGGGTAAGGTAATGGCAAGGTAGAGCCTTAATATGCTGAGATCTAAAAGCAGGTATATTCAGTTAAATTGGTATTACCACCTAAATTATTTCCTCCTAACGAGGTACTCATAAAATTATAAGAACTGCTGGATATGAGTTTTTCCTTTCGCAGCAGAAAATCTCTATCCCGGCTGGTCGGCCTGCAGTTTTGGTGAAGCTTTTACCGAGTTTGATGTAACCTAAGGCGGCGCAGTCATTTCGGAAACGAGGCGCATTTCAAATCAGTGTGTGAAAGCTTGACTTGGAGGCAGTTTTATCATATGTCAACGGATGATCCGGTACAGAAGAGATCATTTTGATAAAGCTGACCAAGAAATCCGGTAACAGTGATCGCAGTATTGTCGGCATTTGTCGAGTCTTAAAAAAAATCCCCAGAAATTACCTTTTTTAAAACGGGAGTCAGAAGATGTTCGCAACTTATTTGGGATCAACTGCAAGCGATGGCTACCGACCAGGGATTCCATATTTGCCGGAATGTGACAGGGTCGAAATACTTTAAAGTGAAAAATCTCTA
>DATIKD010000320.1:0-1826 GCA_035477965.1 Dehalococcoidales bacterium
CGGTAATAAAATCACTTTTTCCGCTTCAACTGATTCCACTGCAACTAAAAGGTCTTTAGTGCTGGGATTCATGGTTTGTCCGCCGGCAACAACCAGTGCACCCAGACTGTTAAAGACGTCCCGGATACCATCACCCGGAGCTACTGCGATGATGGCAATGCTGGTAGCCGGCATGCGCTGTTTCTGCATTTCCAAATAATCCGAATGCTGTTCATCCATATTGCGGATGCTTACTCCGTGCATAGTTCCCAAAGGATACACTAAGTGCAAAATCTTGCCGGGATCAAGAGTATGAATATGCACGCGAACATTCGACTGGTCACCCACCACTATCAGTGATTCGCCGTGTTTCTTGATTTTTTGTCGTAGTTTATCCGGGTCAATATTCTGGCCTTTAAGCAAAAACTCGGTGCAATATCCAAACGGCACCTCTTTAACCGCCGAAATCCCTTTCCGGACTGGAGCGCTGATGCTGCTGGCAACCATCTGAGGTTTGCGGAACTGCATTTGCTCGCCTTCTCCCCGCAGATAATGCAGAACCCCTTCCATGATAGTATAAAGACCCTGTCCGCCGGCATCCACCACACCGGCTTCTTTTAACACCGGAAGGAGGTTAGGTGTATTGGATAATGATTTGGAGGCCGCATCCACAATTGTCTCCAGGGTCTCAATCAAACTGACATTGTTTTGTTTCACCAGGGTTTGGGCTGCTTCAGCAGATTCACGGATGACGGTTAAAATGGTGCCTTCCACTGGGTTGCTTAAACCTTTGTAAGCGGTTTTGGAAGCCCGCAAATAAGCATCCGCAAACTCTTTGCCTCCAAAGCTGTCTTTTTTAACAAACCCGTCAGCGAGTCCCCGCCATATTTGCGAAAGAATAACACCACTGTTGCCGCGGGCTCCCATCAAGGCCCCTTTAGCCATAGCTTGAGAAACTGCAGAGACACTGTGATCACTAACTCTGAATCCCTCTTCTACAGCCGAACGCATGGTCAGAAGCATGTTGGTCCCGGTATCTCCATCCGGTACAGGAAAAACATTGAGGGCATCCACTTCCGCAACACTTTTTTCCAACCAGGCAGTAGCTGTTGAGAACATTTCTCTCAGCACGATACCGTCAGTTGTTTCATTTTTTCTCATTATTCCCTTTTTCCTTTTTCAAAAATTGGAATACTGATATTATACAGTTTCCGGAGTGATGTTTAAAAACATCACACCAGTTTTCTCTGGTTAAGAGAAATTTTTTGAATTATGCTCTAGAATATGGTATATTATTGCTCGTAAGTTTACAAATTATAGATTAGTTTTAGGAGTATCCACCTTGAAATGCGAAATTTGCGGGAAAACACGTGCTTTTGGCGAAAATGTCAGCCATTCCAAACGTCACACTAACCGGACTTTTGATCCCAACATTCATCCGGCCACTGTTTTAGTAGCAGGCAAAATGAAACAGTTGAACCTTTGCACACGCTGTATCCGGACCCAGAATAAAAATAAAACCAAATAAGCCTATTTTCAATAAAAAATCAGTGGCGGAGTAATCTCTCGCCACTGATTTTTTATTGATCATTCCTGTCCATTGATAGGATCTTTTTGGCTTCTTTCAGCGCCGCCCTAACCTGTTCCGGCGCTGTTCCCCCGGGGTTGTTGCGGGCGGCTACCGAGCTTTCTACCGACACCAGAAAGATATCATTCTCAAACCAGGTTGAAAACTGGCGGTACTGGTCCAAACTGATTTCAGCCAGGGTTTTACCGTTTTCAGTTGCCCAGCTTACCAGTTTCCCCACAATTTCATGGGCTGTCCGGAAAGCGGCCCCTTTTCCGAC
>DATIKD010000321.1:0-9763 GCA_035477965.1 Dehalococcoidales bacterium
CTCAATTTGTGCAGAAGGTCAAAAAGGGCGACATTATTGTGGCGGAGAACAATTTTGGCTGCGGATCTTCGCGTGAACACGCACCCCTTTCCATAAAAGCGGCGGGTGTTTCTTGCGTTATCGCACGCAGTTTTGCCCGTATATTTTTCCGCAACGCCATCAATATCGGACTGCCTCTGCTGGAATGCGCCGAATGTGTGGAAAAAACCCGGGCGGGAGATACTCTGGAGGTTGATTTGGCCAGCGGCAAAATAGTAAATTTATCCAGTGGTCTGATATTCTCTGCAAAACCTTATCCTGATTTTATGTCCGAACTGATTAAAGCGGGCGGACTGGTGGAATATACCAAACAAAGATTAGCGGGAAGGAGAAGCTAAATTGAAATTTAAACTGGCGGTTTTACCTGGTGATGGCGTTGGCCCGGATGTTTTGAAAGAAGGTATTAAAGTTTTGGAAGCTGTGGGCAAGAAATACGGGCACAGCTTTGAGCTGACTTACGGATTGATCGGCGGGGTAGCGATCGAGGCTGAAGGTGTGGGCCTCTCGGATGATACCCTGAAGATGTGCAAGACTAAAGATGCAGTCCTGTTCGGTGCAGCGGGTGATCCGCGTTATGATTCCCCTACTGCGACAGTACGCCCGGAAGACGGTATCCTGGCTATTCGCAAGGGTTTGGGATTATTCGCCAATATCCGTCCGGTGAAATTGTTTCCGCAACTAATTTCGGCTACCCCCTTGAAGCATGATATTGTCAAAGGCACTGACTTTATTGTGGTGCGGGAGTTGACCGGAGGGCTTTATTTCGGACGTCCCAAGCGGCAGTGGACCACCTCGCGCGGACGCCGGGCGGTGGATACCATGTCTTATTCTGAGCAGGAAGTCGAACGTATAGTTAAAGTGGCTTTCGAACTGGCGCGGCTCAGGCGCAAAAAGGTTACTTCAGTGGATAAGGCCAATATCTTGCAGACCTCTCGTTTGTGGCGTCAGGTTGCCCATGAAGTGGCCCGGCAGTATCCCGAAGTTGAAATCAGCGATATGCTGGTGGATACCTGCACTATGCGTTTTATACAGAGCCCCACTTCTTTTGACATTGTAGTAACCGAAAATACCTTTGGCGATATCATTACCGATGAGGCATCCACCCTGACCGGTTCGATGGGCATGATGCCCTCTGCCAGTTTGGGCGGCATCCCCAAAGCGGGTACGCGCATTATGGGACTATTTGAGCCGATTCATGGCAGTGCTCCCAAATATGCCGGCCAGAATAAAGTTAATCCCATTGCCACGATATTAAGTGTGGCTATGATGTTCCGCTATTCTCTGGACCTGGAAAATGAAGCCAGAGCGATCGAAACTGCGGTCAACGCCGTACTGGATGACGGCTACCGGACTTATGATATCATGTCTGACGGCTGCCAGAAGATTGGTACTGCGGAAATGGGCGATTTGATTGCCAGGAAAATTAACTCTAAAAAGTAAGTTTTCGGAACTCTTTTTTAAGCCTGGCGGGTTTTCGGGAATGCCTTAACTTTTCGGACAGGCGTAAGGTTTTGGGATGAATAAACCAGCGAAAAGGGGGGATAGGAAGATGGATCAATTAGTCCAGATATATGATACCACACTGCGTGATGGGGCTCAGCGTGAAGGCATCTCCTTTTCGCTGGCGGATAAACTGCATATCGTGCAAAAACTGGATGAACTGGGGGTACATTATATTGAAGGCGGTTGGCCGGGCTCCAATCCCAAGGATGCCGAATTTTTTACACAGGTAAAAAGTCTGCACCTCAAATATGCCCGCGTCGCGGCCTTCGGTTCTACCCGCAAACCCAATACTCGCCCGGAAAATGATGCCAATCTGAAAGCCCTGCTGGACACCGGTATGCCCATTGCGACTCTGGTTGGCAAGAATTCCAGCGTGCAGGTCGAACAGGTACTGAAGACCTCTCCGGAAGAAAACCTGGCCATGATTTATGATTCTATCCGCTACCTGAAAGAGAAGGGTATGGAAGTTTTTCATGATGCTGAGCACTTTTTTGACGGATATCTGGCGGATAAAGAGTATGCCCTGGAATGCCTGCGCACGGCAGTCAAGGCGGGAGCTACATCTCTGGTTTTATGTGATACTAACGGCGGCGCAATGCCGGATGATGTTGCCCGCGCGGTTAAAGCCGCCTGCAAGGTGGCCGGCGGAGTTCAGGTAGGCATGCATGCGCATAACGACGGCGGTCTTGGAGTGGCCAATACCATGGCGGCCGTTAAAGCCGGAGCAACTCAGGTGCAGGGTACCATCAACGGTTACGGCGAACGCTGCGGCAATGCTAACCTGTGTGTAATCATTCCCAATCTCAAGCTTAAAATGGGTATAAATTGTATTTCTGACCAGCAGTTGATAAAGATCACGGAGGCGGCTCGCTATGTCAGTGAAGTAGCAAACCTGATGCCTGATCCCTTTATGCCATATGTGGGGGCAAATGCCTTCAGCCACAAGGCCGGTTTTCATGTTAATGCCCTCAGCAAGTGGAAGGGCTCCTATCAGCATGTTGACCCTGAACTGGTGGGCAATCAACTGCGCATCACCGTCTCCGAACTGTCCGGGAAACAGAATATCGTCATGAAGGCCGGGGAATTAGGGTTGAAGCTTTCCGAGGACGGTAAAGAAGCCCAGAAACTGCTGGAGCAGGTGAAGTTACAGGAGAGTCTGGGTTTTCAGTACGATCAGGCTGAAGCTTCTTTTGAACTGTTGATACGCCGGGTAAAACCGGATTATGTGCCGCCTTTTAAGCTGGTGGATTTCATGCTGGTGGTGGAAAAACGGCGTCGCCCCTCGTCACGTTCTGCCAGTGTGGATGAAATGCTTTCGGAAGCGGTGGTTAAAGTGACCGTGGGTGACCGCATGATTCATACTGCCGCGGAAGGCAACGGCCCGGTTAATGCTCTGGATGCGGCTTTACGCAAGGCTCTGGTGGAGTTTTATCCCCAATTGGCCAAAATAAAACTGGTGGATTACAAAGTGCGCATACTGGAAGGCAGCGCCGGTACGGCTTCTCAGGTCAGGGTGCTGATTGAATCTTCAGACGGCGCCAACGAGTGGCATACTGTGGGCAGTTCCACCAATATTATTGAAGCCAGCTGGCTGGCACTGGCGGACAGCCTGGAGTACTGGCTGTTGAAACATAATACCAATTAAGGGCGGAAACTGGCTGATTGGCGGTTTGGACCATCCCGGTGTTTATAAAAGATACCGCCCTTATTGCATGACGAGGAAAAAACCAGCCCGTTCCAGGGAGGACTAGCCTTTGATCACTCCCATCGGCACCGCTCTGGCGACTTTGCGGGATATGCCCGCTTTCTCGGTAACTTCCACTACTTCAGAAACATCTTTGTAAGCCTCTGAGGCTTCCTCGGCCAGGCCGCTCATACTGTCAGACTTGACTATGATTCCTCTCTGGCCCAGTTTGTGCCGGATATCACTGCCTTTCAGACCTTTCTTGGCGGCGGTCCGGCTCTGCAGGCGGCCCGCACCGTGACAGGTGGAACCAAAAGTTTCAGCCATGGCCGTTTTTGTTCCGACCGAATAATACGAATAACGCCCCATATCGCCGGGAATCAGCACCGGCTGGCCGATGTTGCGATAGATAGCCGGCAGTTCCGGGTGACCGCCGGAGAAAGCCCGAGTGGCGCCTTTACGGTGGACGCAGAGTGTTTGGGTTTTCCCTTCCAGGGTGTGCTGTTCAATCTTGGCGATGTTATGGGCGATATCGTAGATTTGTTCCAAACCTAGCTCTCTGGGACTTTTTTTCAAAACTTTAATAAAAGATTCACGTACCCAGTGAGTAATGCACTGGCGGTTAGCCCAGGCATAGTTGGCGGCGCAGGCCATAGCTGAAAGATAGTCTTTGCCTTCGGGTGATTGTACCGGGGCGCACACTAACTGGCGGTCCGGCACCGAGATAGCGTATTTTTGAACAGCCGAATTCATAATGCGAATCGTATCGTCACAGACTTGATGCCCCAGGCCGCGTGAGCCGGTATGGATTAAAATCAGGACTTGTCCCTGCTCCAGGATTCCCATCGCGTGAGCGGTCTCACGATCGTAAATCTGGTCAACTGACTGGATTTCCAGGAAATGGTTGCCTGATCCGAGGGTGCCAATCTGGGGCAACCCGCGTTTTTTGGCTTTCTGGCTGACCTTGTCCGGGTCGGCATCTTTAAGACAGCCGTTGGATTCAGTAAAAATCAAATCGGCCGCCTCACCGAATCCGTTTTCCACTGCCCAGGCCGCCCCTTTTGAAAGCACTCTGTCCAGTTCTTTCTCACTGATTCTCAGTTTGCCCTCTGAACCCAGTCCGGAGGGTATATTGGAAAACATGGCATATACCAGGTCTTCCAGCCGCGGCCGGATTTCCTCGGCGCTCAAGTTGGTGCGCAGGGCTCTGACTCCGCAGTTGATATCAAACCCCACGCCTCCGGGCGAAATCACACCGTCTTTGACCCGCGTGGCCGCTACACCTCCGATGGCGAAGCCGTAGCCCCAATGGATATCCGGCATGGCCATGGATGCACCGACGATACCAGGCAGAAAGGAGACGTTGACCACTTGTTCCAGGGCTTTGTCTTCCCAGATTTGCCCCAGCATGGCTTCGCTGGCGTACACCCGCCCGGGAACCAGCATCCCATCTTTGAAGTCCTTTCGGATTTCCCAGCGGACATCATCTATTTTATGAATCATCGTTTTCCAGTTGTTAGCCATCTCAAAGATCCTGGTTGCGAAACTTTTAGATATCCAGTATTACACTTACAGAGTAGCCTTTATTGGCCTCGAATTCAATATTCAGCATGTGATAGGTAGCTGACTTGATTCCCCGTTTCAGCCGGTGACGGGAGGCATCCACTTTTTCTCCCCAGATGGAGGCTTTTAACCGGTTGTCATTTATCTCTCTGATGTCACATTTCTTTACCAGCCACTGGCGCGTATCAAAATAAAAGAGCAATTCGTTCAGCCAGGCAACCAGCAGACCCGCCGAGTCTTCGGCCGCGATATCAATCTCAATTTTTTCGGTTGCCCGCACTTTTCGGAGATCGGTAATCAAACTGAACATTCCCCTGGCAGCCTGACAGAAAGCTTCCGGCAGGTCCCGCCCGAAAGCTCGCAGACCGATATCGGCGGTATGATGGATGATTTGAACAGGCTGGTTTTTCATCAAGGCCCGGCCCGGGTGATGGGTGCTAGCTTATTGGGGCAGCGGTGGTGCCGGTGGCGGTGGCAATCAGTTTTCCATCCTGATTAAAAACCTGCATTTCCGTGACGCCGGTGCGCCGGCCGCTGTGCAAGACTTTACCTTCCGCAGTCAGTTCATCGCCAACACCGGCAGGAGCCAGTAGATGGACATTGAACTGGGTGGCCAGGCTGGGCATTTTAAGCGAATTAATGGCCAGAGCAAAGGCGTAGTCGGCTATAGCCATGATAATTGAACCGAAGACCACCCCGTTGAAATTCAAATATTGCGGCAGCATCTTCATGGATACTTTGGCATAGCCCGGAGACAGTTCCAGGACTTTCACTTTCAAGAAATCAGCGATGGGTTCATTCTCCAGTTTGGACATCAAGGCTACCATGCCGGCATTTTGTTTGGAAGGCTGTTTTTCCGCCATTTTACATCACCCTGAATTTATTTTGGATTGCCTTATTATAACATATACGAGTGACAGCCGTTAATATCGGTCGATGGCCTGGCTAATTGCGCGGCGAACAGCGCAGGGGAGGCTGGCGCCGGAGTTAATTTAGCCGAACGGGATAATGAGATGCAGGGGTATCGCCCAGCCTTTCAGACGGTATCCTTTTCACTTTGTTGCGCGGAAATCTTGAAATCGGTAACCGAGTCCTCGCTCACTGAGGATATAGACCGGGTTTTTAGGATTGGATTCAATTTTTTGCCGCAAGTAGCCGATATAAAGACGGACATACTGGTCTTCATCCCGGTATTCCGGCCCCCACACTCTGGATAGCAGCGTTTCATGAGTTAACAGCTTGCCCGGATTGGTTACCAGTTGATAAAGCAAACGGTATTCCGTGGGCCGCAAAATAATCTCTTTACCCCTTACAACGACCTTCCTCTGGTCAAAATTTATGGTTAAATCAGGATCCACCACAATTTCCGAGTGTTCGTTTAAGGACTTTGGTTCCGTTCTGCGCAGCACGGCTTTGATGCGTGAAATCAGTTCCCTCGGGCTGTAGGGTTTGGTCATATAATCATCAGCCCCCAGGTCCAGACCTCTTACCCGGTCATATTCTTCTCCTTTGACGCTTAGAAAAATGACTGGTACATCTGATATTGAGCGTATTTTTTTGAGTGTTTCCAGCCCATCCATCTCGGGCATCATCACATCCAGAATGATCAGTCCCGGGTTTTCTTTCACCACTTTTTCAATTGCCTGAAAGCCGTTGCCGGCGCTGATGACGCGGAAACCTTCCAGTTCCAGATGCATCTGCAACGACTGGATCACACGGGGCTCATCATCTACCACCAGTATGGTCTGGTTTGTCATGTCACCTCGCTCTTGTTTTCAGCCTCTCCGGCGGTTGTTGGCACGGGCAAACTAAAGGTAAAGCGGGAGCCCCGGCCAGCCTGGCTGGAAGCCTCAATAGTCCCGCCATGAGCTTCAACGATGGTTTTAGAGATATATAAACCCAGTCCCAACCCTTTGATATTATAACCCGGGCCCTGGCTGACACGGTAAAAGCGTTCAAACAGGTGTTTCAAGCCTTCTTCAGAAATGCCGATGCCCTCATCTTCTACAGTTATTTTCACCTTTTGATTATCTCTTTGTCCCGTTATCGTAATCTTTCCACCCTGAGGAGAATACTTGATGGCGTTGTCCACCAGATTGGCCAGCACTTCTTCAATCAACTGAGAGTCAGCCTGCACGGCAGGTAAATCAGGCTGCATTTGAATCTGGAACACATGCTGGTTGGTAAGGACCTTTCTCCGCCGCACGACTTTTTCCACCAGGCCCGGAAAATCAATCAACTCCAGATTTAGCGGAGACCCACCCCGGGAAACGCGGGAAGCCAGAAGTAACCGGTTGACCATGCGGCTGAGATTATCACTTTCTTCCTCGATGACATTCAGACTGGTTTTTAAAACTTCCTCGCTCCATTTACCTTCAGTCAGAGCGCTGGCATAACCCTTAATGATAGCCAACGGGGTCTGCAACTCATGCCCGAGCATTGACAGGAATGTTTCTCTCAGGTTTTCCAATTGTCTTAATTGTGAAATGTCTCTGATTGTGGCAATCGCATTGATCGGTTCTCCGGCCTGATTGAGCACCAGAGAGTATTTGATGGAAACTTCCAGGTCCCGTGCGTTTTTAGTCCTGATCTTGCCCTGGAGTTCTATAATGTGACGCTGGTCGGCGTCATTCTGGTGCATGGGACAGTGCTGGGAACACCAGGCTCTACCTTCAAAATCGCGGAAATGCAAAACATCAGAACATTCGCGGCCGGTAATTTCATGGCGAGAATAACCGGTCATTTTTTCCATGGCCGAATTAAGACCCAGAATCCGGCACTGCGTATCAATGCTCATAATCCCATCCGGGCTATTCTCCAGGATGAATTCGGTGCGCATTTTTTCTTCAGCCAGCAAATGAGCCAGCCTGGCATTCTGCAGGGCGATAGCGGCTTGTTCAGCAAAGGCTTCCAGCACCGGTTTATCAAGGTTGGCAAAAGCCTCCGCGTTGAGCGGGTGTAAAATAAACATCAAGCCTGTAGAAACATCTCCGATTCTCAGGGGCAGTACCACGATCGGGTTCTGGCTGGTTACTTCTTCAGAAACCGGCGGTTTTCGCCCAGAGTCCGGTTCGGAAAGCAGTCTGAAAGGTTCCTGAATGGCAGGCAGGTTGGGATAGTCCCCTGTCATAAGCGGGCGCAGTTGACGTACTGCAGAAGGATCCAGTCCATGTGAGGCGCTGATGGTATAATTTTGGCGGGTTTCATTCCACTGAGCAATTACTCCGGCACTTCCCCCCAGAATCTGGACCGCTTTTTTTAGTATTGCCTGCAAAATGGATTTGAATTCAGGTTGTTCCTTGATCGACCACGGTTCGAGTGACATTTTGATTCGATTTCCGCCAGTATTTATTATTTCTTATGTATTTCTTAAATTCCTCATACGTTATTCTAATACAACCTGTATAAAAATTAAATTAGCAGTCGGAACGCTAGACTGCTAACAGAGGGGAAAAGAAGAAAAGATTACCAGGCAGGTTTGCTCCGCAGGAATGTTTTAAGGAGGGGGAAAACTATGTTAAGCCAAAGATTAGCCCAGAAACAGGGATTTATAAGAAAACGTTGTTCAAAATGTGGCGGCAATATTTTTGTGGACAGCGATTTTCACGGGTGGTATGAAGGATGTTTGCAGTGCGGTCATACCGTTAACCTGGCCGGCGTGGCTAAGGCCAGACCCAAAGCTAAAATTTGTGTCTGAGAAGAGACAATGAATCGGGTGGGGTTACAGGGCCAGATTTCAGGCCGCTCTTTATCCGGTGGAGATAAATCTAAAGCCTGAATCAAGAGATAGTCAAAAATAGGAAAATTTTAAGGAGGAAAAGAAAAATGACAATGCAGCGTTGGGAACCCTTCAGAGAGATGATGACTTTGAGAAATGCAATGGACAAACTATTTGAAGACAGTTTTGTGCGTCCTGCCAGCCTGGTTATTGATGTAGAAGGCCGGGGGGCTATTCCTCTGGATGTGTATCAAACCAGCAATGAGCTAGTGGTCAAGGCCTCTTTGCCGGGATATAAACCGGAAGAAGTGGATATTTCTATCACGGGGGATATACTCACAATCAAAGGCGAACACAAAGAAGAAAAGGAAACCAAAGAGGGCGAATACTTCCTGAAAGAAAGACGCTACGGTTCTTTTACCCGAACGGTGACCATCCCGGTGGAGGTAAAGAGCGAAAAGTCTGAGGCTACCTTTGAGAACGGAGTCCTGACACTTACCTTACCCAGGGCTGAAGAAGCCAAACCCAAACAAATCAAGATTAAAGCCAAAAATCTGATCGAACCCAACAAGAAATAAAAATGAACGGTTAGCTGGAGAGCTTGCGGCGGACAGATAGGTTAAAATTAAGGGCTTAAGTATATTGCGAAAAGCAACCCGGTCTTTACCAGGTTAACTCCGTCTAAACCTGTCCGCCGCAAGCTCTGATTATGTCCAAACGGGCTAGAGTTTGCTTATTGGTACCAATTTCCAGTTCTAAGCACTGTTTTCTAAATAATGCGCAGAAAGATGACAACCTGATTAAAATCCTCCATTCTGGTTGGCAAGGGTTATACTAAGGGGCTGTATCCCTCCTCCAGATACTTCGGCCTCGCCTTTCGAGGCCTCCAGTATGACAACGACGGAGGGTAACGATGCGCTTCGGCTTCTCCCTTCAAGGCCTCCAGTATGATAACGAGAGGGAGCCTTTGGATGCCTGACTTTACACCCGTTTCTAGTGAAGAATCCAGGCCCCAAACTGTCATTCATTCGAAAATAAGGTTGTCATCCTGGAGTCCCGATGCTCCTTTACTACTCATCGGGGCGAAGGATCTAGGGGGGATGGGGACTCAATTACTGGGGCTAATTTGACACGAACGCAGGAAGGGAACGGTTTACCACCCCTCTGCCGGATCCTTCAGCCTCGCCAATCGAGGCTTCCAGAATGACAACGACGGAGGGTATTCAGGCGCTTCGGCCTCGCCTTTCGAGGCCTCC
>DATIKD010000322.1:0-2265 GCA_035477965.1 Dehalococcoidales bacterium
AATAGAGAATATAGACAAACCGGGTTGACTTCTTTGAATTTTTCGCCATAATGTCTTAGTTATTTCTGTACCAAGGCTTACGGAAAAGCCGGTCAGGAAAGTCTTTTTTTGTTTATGGAGATGTCTATGCGTCGTTCGTTAGCGGTTCGGCTGCTTCTGGCAGCGGCAGTTGCGTTGACTTTTGCAGGATGTAAAAAGCAGGTCAAGGTAGTAAAACCCCAATATGACAGGCAGTTACCGCCGGGACAATACGCCCTTCGCAAGATTATTGACCCGGCCATGATTCCGGATATCACATTTGCCTGTTATGAAACGCTGGATTTGCGTCGCTCCATTGACAATAGTCTGCGTTATCTGAATAAAAGCAGCAGTAAAAAATATTTCCCCTGCGGTGATATTACCCATGAGCGTTCTGTAGCCAGCCTGCAGACACTGGCGAAATTGCTGGATCAGGGGCTTGCGGGCCGTCCTCTGGCTGCGGCGATTAAAGAGCAATTTGAATTTTATCAGTCGGTCGGCTGTGATGACATGGGCACGGTGTTGTTTACCGGTTACTACACACCCATCTTTAACGGTTCGATGACCCCGACAGCGGTCTATCGGTACCCGCTTTATAAGCAGCCGCAGGACCTGGTTAAGGGGGAAGACGGCACCATACTCGGGCGAAAAATGCCGGATGGAACGTTCACACAATATCCGGCACGCCGAGAGCTGGAACAGAGCGGTCAGCTCAAAGGGACGGAGCTGATTTATTTATCCGATCCGTTTGAGGTGTATATTGCTCATGTGCAGGGGTCGGCCAAAATCCGGATGGCGGATGGCAGCCTGGTCACGGTCGGTTATACCGCCAACAACGGCCATGAATACAAAAGTATTGGCCAGGAGCTGATTGCCGACGGGGTCTTGCCCAAAGACGGCCTTAGCCTTCAGCGCATGATTGATTATTTCAAAGCCAATCCGAATATGGTGGACCATTATATTTATCGCAACCCGCGGTTTGTATTTTTCCAGATGGATTCCGGCGATCCGCGCGGCAGTCTGAATGAGCCGGTCACGCCCATGCGGACGATTGCCACCGACAAGTCCATTTATCCGCGAGGCGGCATTGCTGTGATTAAAACCAATCTGCCAAGACCGGTGGGCATGGAGATTTCCAAGCGTCCTTATACCGGATTTGCCCTGGATCAGGACACCGGCGGGGCCATTCGTGCACCGGGACGCTGCGACGTGTATATGGGGTCCGGCGACGAGGCCGGCAAGATGGCCGGGCAGGTCTATGAAGAAGGCAAATTGTATTATATCTTTGTGAAGCCGGAGTTAATGGCACCCCAGGCGGTTTCAGGCGTGGTAGAACCTCAGCCGCAATCCCAGAATTCGGCTTATTAATCGACCGAGACGACAATTTTATGAAATGAGACAGCATGGATTTTAAAATCAGGTTTCTTGGCGCGGTACAGAATGTAACCGGTTCGCGGCACTTGCTGGAGTTCAACGGTTCCCGGGTGCTGGTTGACTGCGGATTGTATCAGGAACGTGAATTTCAGTCCCGCAACTGGGAAGATTTCGGATTTGCCCCGGCGGACCTGGATGCGGTGCTGCTGACCCATGCTCATCTGGACCATTGCGGCCTGATTCCCAAGCTGGTCAAGGAGGGATTTAAAGGCAAGGTCTATTGCACCCCCGCAACGGCGGAAATCGCAAAAATCGTGCTGATGGATTCCGGCAAGCTGCAGGAAGAAGATGCGGCCTTCAAACGCAAGCGTCATAAAAAAGAGGGACGCGAAAGCCCTCGCCCTATTGAGCCTCTTTACACCATGGAAGAAGCCGAAAAAAGCTTCAGTTGTTTTCAGTCCGTTCCATTTACGCAGGTGTTCTCGCCGCTGGAGGGTATTGAGGTCAGTTTTCATGAAGCCGGGCATATTCTGGGGGCCTCGATTATCAAAATCATTCTGCATCTGAACGGCCAGTCGAGAACGATCCTGTTTACCGGGGACCTTGGACGCAACAATAAACCCATCATTCGTGACCCGGCTGTTTTTGAACATGCCGATTATGTCCTGATGGAATCGACCTATGGCGACCGGGAGCACGAAAACACGGAAAATACCAAAGACCAGCTTGCTCAGGCGGTGATTCAAACGTGGAAAGCAGGCGGGAATTTGGTCGTTCCAAGTTTTTCGATTGAACGCAGCCAGGAGGTTCTTTATTTCCTTAATGAGCTGCTGCTGGAAGACCGCATTCCGCATATCATGACATTTTTGGACA
>DATIKD010000323.1:0-27276 GCA_035477965.1 Dehalococcoidales bacterium
ATCAGTGTTAGTCTGGTGCCAGGCCATTTGGCGTTGCCAGTTGCAGTTGTGGTTAAGCTGAACGAAGGCTGGACAGCCGTGCTTATGTATCAGCCCCGTCAGTTCTGCAACCCCTTTGATGTATTTATCATCGTCCAGCCGGTAATTCCCTTTCATTCTGCCCTTTTCTGGTTCTATCAACGGGCCTTCGACGATAAGAAGACCGATTCCTCCGCGAGCTAAGGCTTCATAGTAGTTTTTGCTGTAGTCGTCGATCTGATTCTCGTCACTGCCCCAGTAACGAGCAGCAGCACCAGATTTGACCATGCGGTTGCGAGTACGGATTGATCCAATCCGGCCAGGTTCGAGGAGTTTTTCAAATTTACGACCCATAGGTGGCTCCTGAAGGGTAAAATTCTGGTTTGAATTTAACTGCTACGTCAGCAACTTGCCATAATATCGTTTCTTGATTTCTGCTCGGACAATTATATCTCCACTCAAAACACCGTCAGTAGAAATGATTGTTTTCTTAAATCTATAGAGCTCCTCCGGTGAACTAGCATGGTAACCGATCACCGCATCATATGCATTATAGAGCGTTGCTACCAGGAAGATGTTGTCAAATGTCCGAAGAGTATTACAAACATTTTCTAGTTTATCTGTCTGGACACGGAGAAAGAGAAGTGCATTGGATGCGTAGCCGATCCTGGATGGATTAGGAATAGCTCTGATCTCGATTACTTTCTCGGATATCAGGCGTGAAGTCCGCCTCAGACAAGTAGATGGGCTGATTCCCAATTCCCTGGCAAGATTTAGTATTTTACAGCGACCGTTTTCTGTTAGTTTTTCAATGATCTTTTGATCGATTTCGTCTATCTTGATGGGTTCGGTATTGTCTATCGTGAACCCGTAGTAACGTTTCTTTACATCTTTTATCAGGAAAGTATCTACCTTGAGCCCGTTGATAGTGGAAAGCTCCCTGGAGACCATGTTTAGCAGGTTTTCCATGGCGGGAAAATAGGCAACAGCAATAATATCGTAGCGGCCGAAGGCAGTGATGATCAGGTTGACATTAAAGATGTTATTCAACCGTGCGCAGATCTCATCTATCCGGCGGATATCAGTCTCGATAGCGATGATGGCATGAGCGGAATAACCGAGTTTGTAAGGGTTGGGGAGCGCCTGGATCTTCATGATCTCATGTTCTTCCAGCTCGTCGATTCGTTTGGCGATGGTGGAGACATGGATACCCAGTTTTTGGGAGAGGTCTACGTTACTGGCCCGACCATCCTCCTGCAGAGCCATGATCAGCTTGCGATCAAAAGAACTTAACATCATCCTTCATTTCCTTCCATTATGCAAAGTAAACGACGATGCAAATCAGGATTTTAAACTAAAAACCTGTCAGGTTGTTTGAAAGAAAACTCCGAAAATCTGTTGACAGTATAGCATTACTGTGATAATCTATCAATACTATCCAAATTTTACACCATATTCATGCGTATTTTGAAATTTTATAACACTTGAAAAAGGAGTATGCCCTTGCTGAGCTTTAAAGAAAAAGAACGAAGATATTCCCTATTACGAAGAAAGCTCAAAAGTGCTGGTCTATCCGCCCTGATTGTCTACGGAGGCACACAATTGGGCGTGCCGGTCCAATATTTGACCCAGGTTTGGGGTAACAAGTCGAATATGGTCATCTTTCCTGTTGAAGGCGAACCGGTTTTTCTGACCGCCAGCAACAGCATGACTACTCCGCTAAGCATTTCCCAGCAGGGTTGCTGGATTCAGCTGGAGAATATCCGTTCTTCAGCAAACCAGGTAGAGGACTTGGGAAAACAGATCCGTGAATGGAAACTGGATCACAGCCGGATCGGCATTGATAGCTACCGTTTTTGGCCTGTTTTCGAATATCAGCATCTAATGGAACTCTGTCCTGGTATCCAACTGGTGGAGTCTCATCGCCTATTTGGTGAAATCCGCGGCAGCAAGAGCGAGGAAGAATTGGCGGAAATCAGCAAAGCCATTAAAATTTCCGACCTGGCCCATTACGCCTTCCTGGCCAATTTAGAGTCAGGCTTGACCGAAGCTGAAGTAGCCGGTAAGGCCAATGCGATACTAGAAAGCAAAGGTGTTGGCGATCGAATCATCCTTATTCATAGCCGGCCGGAGTCACCTTATCCTAACCGGCCGGGTCCGGCAGTTATCAGTAGACCTGATCCGGTAACTTTTTCACCGGAATTTTCCCGTAACGCCGGATACGGAGCCCAAATGATTCGCGCCTACTGGTGGGAGGAGCCTCAGGGCATATACAAGCGAATGTTCGATCTATGGAAAGAGATGCGGAGAATGGTCCCTGGGGTATTCCGGCCCGGAGTGGAGATTACAGACGCCGGGAAAGCGATTGTTAAACTGATCGAGGACTATGGTTTTGAGTGTGATAAGTTGGGACATGCAGTAGGAGTGGCTTATGGAGATGTTCCGTATATTACGGCTGGGCCGGATGAGAAGGATTACATGGAATGGACCATCCTGCCCAATGAAATCTACGCTGTACATCCTATGGTAAGGTGTAAAGGCTATAAGTCACCGTTCAGCATGATTGGGGATATGTATTTAACTGGTAAAGATGAAACTATCTGGATGACCCGTTCTTTACCGGGTCTGCCTGAATTTATTCCTTAACTAATTTTGTGTTGACATAAACAGATATCCGGCCGTGGTGAGTTAAAATGGCATATTAAAACAAAAATTTCATGGCGGTTTGGCAGACCAAGAATTTAGGAATAAGCTCGAATGATCGAATAAGATAATGATGGAGTAATTTAGGAAATTGGTCACTTATATCGTCAGAAGATTAGTCTTGACTTTGATCGTTTTAATCATCGTTTCATTCCTTTCATTCTCGTTGATGCATGTTATGCCGGGAGATCCGGCAGCTACCATGCTTGGCCTGGGTGCTACACAGGATGAAATCAACGCGCTGCGGAAGGAGTTATGGCTGGATAGACCTTTCTTTGTCCAGTATGGGCACTGGGTCTACAATCTTATGCAGGGCGACCTGGGAATTTCCATCATGTATCGTGATCCTATCAATGAACTACTGGCTACGCGCTTGCCTATTACTCTCTACATTTCCACCCTGGCCCTTGTTTTAAGTACTTTGATCGGAATACTGGCGGGAATTATCTGCGCCGTCCGGCGCGGAGGATTCATCGATCAATCGATCAGTTTGTTGGCTAACCTGGGGATTGCCATTCCCGTTTTCTGGTTGGGCATCCTGGGTATATATTTCTTCGGGTACAAACTGGGCTGGCTTCCGATGCAGGGCTGGGTTTCGCCGCTGGATGATTTTATCCTGAGTTTCAAAAGCGTGATCATGCCCGTCTTTTTACTGGCAGTACCCGGAATTGCCGTAATGGCCAGACAGACCCGTTCCAGTATGCTGGAAGTAATTCGCCAGGATTATATCCGCACCGCTTTTTCTAAAGGTTTGAGAGAACGGGTCGTCGTGATCAGACATGCATTGAGGAATGCGCTGATTCCGGTGATAACATTACTTGGATTACAAGTTCGCGTCTTGATAGGCGGATCAGTCCTGATAGAGACTATTTTCAATATTCCAGGGATGGGGCGTCTGTTAGTTACCGGTGCTTTTAATAAGGATTTTCTGGTCATGCAGGCCGGTGTTCTTCTAATGGGGGGTATCGTCTGTCTGACCAATCTCCTGGTCGATGTTTCTTACGGATGGCTAGATCCAAGAATTAGGTACGAGTGAGTGTTGACCTATGTCTGATATTTCCAATTCTATCATAAAAGTCGAAAATAACCGCCCGCGAACTAATGAACTGCGGCGGATTTGGAAAGTGATGTTTGGCCGGTGGGTGGTCACCGGTGGAGCAGTGATAATATTATTTGTGATAATAGTTGCCATTTTTGCTCCCCTGTTAGCACCCTATGATCCGGATATGCCGGATTTGAAGTTGATGCTGGCGCAACCTTCCAGTCAACATCTTCTTGGAACTGATGAGGTCGGCAGAGATGTTTTGAGCAGGGTGATATTCGGCTCGCAGATCTCTTTACTGGTAGGTATTGTAGGTGTTACCATTGCCGGTCTTATTGGGATTACCCTGGGTTTATTCGCGGGCTTTTTCGGTGGTATAGTCAATAACGTTATTATGCGGTTTATCGACGCCCTTTTGTCTTTTCCTCCCCTGGTCCTGATGCTCGCAATTGCAACCGTCCTTGGGGGAGGGATACTTAATGTCCTGTTAGCGCTGGGCATAGGAATGATGCCAACCTATTGTCGACTGATGTGCGCACAGGTAACCTCTTTACGCGTGAGTGACTATATTACAGCCTCGCATTCAATCGGAGCCAGCAACACGCGCATTATGTTACATCATCTTTTGCCCAATGCTTTCCCTCCGCTACTGGTGCTGATCACCATTAATCTGGGAACGGCTATTATGATGGAAGCTTCCTTGAGCTTCCTGGGGATTGGGATATTGCCTCCGACTGCCACCTGGGGAGCTATGGTAAGCAGCGGACAAAGATTTATTTTTACTAACCCTATGCTCTCTTTTGCTCCCGGCGTGGCTATTTTGCTGGTAGTACTGGCTTTTAATATGGTGGGTGACGGACTGCGAGATGCTTTGGATCCAAGATTGAGAGGTACACTTTAGAAGATTAATATTTCTATAAGTATTAATAAGAGAGGAGGGTTAAAAATGCGTAGACCAATTATTACCCTGGCTGTTTTGCTTCTGATTACTCTGGTTCTGACGGGTTGCGGCGGCAACCCCCCTGCTAACACGACAACTGTTACACCACCGGTGAACACCCCTTCGGCCACAGGTCCGGCCACTTCTTCGAGCCCTGTTTCAACTGCTCCATCACCCACAACCACTGCTCCTCCGACTTCTACAAAAACCCCCAAGTCTGGCGGAACCCTGGTGATGCTGATCACAATGGATCCCTCCACATTTTTTCCGCAGGTCATGACCGGGCAAACTGATGGTCATACCTCCAGCGTTAGTCTGGAAACGCTTTTCCGGTTTGATAAAGACCTGAACCTGATACCCTTACTGGCCACTGGTTATCAGACCGATGTCGCAGCCAAAACGGTAACCATCACACTGCGGAAGGGTGTTAAGTTCCATGATGGGTCGGATTTTAATGCTGAGGTTTGTAAATGGAATCTGGACCAGTTCAGAGCTGGCAACCGGCCTGAACTAAAAAAAGTAACCTCTATTGACGTGGTAGATAGCTTTACTGTTCGGCTCAATCTTTCATCTTTCGATAATACTATAGTCGCCAATCTTGGCAATATTTCTGACGCGGGAAGAATGATTTCCAAACAATCATTTGAAGCTAATGGCGGTAAAGACTGGGCAGCCAAGAATCCAGTAGGGACCGGCCCATTCCAATTCGTTAGTATGACCAAAGATGTAGGGGTCAAGTGGAAAAGATTTGATGGCTACTGGGATGGGAAGCCTTACCTGGATGGTATAGACATGAGAAGAATTGCCGACTCAACCGTGGCGCTAATGGAATTCAGGTCTGGCAATTTGCACATCCTGGGTTCCACAGCCTCCAGAGATGCTAAGGCATTGGAGCAAGAGAAAAATAAATATAAAATCGTGATTCCTCCGCAGGGGCAGGTTCCCGCTCTGGCCGGGTTTGCCATAGATCCCAATTCACCTTTTGCTAAAATAGAAGTCCGTCGGGCTATTGCTCATGCTATTGATGTTAAGACCTTTACAGATTCATTTGGTATGGGTTATTGGAGGCTCCAGAATCAATGGGCTGTGCCAGGAACATGGGGTTATAATCCTGATGTGAAGGGATATCCCTATAATCCTGATAAAGCCAGGGAGTTACTGGCGGCGGCTGGCCATACCGGATTAAAGGCTGTCCTCAACTTTAACAATACCGGTCAAAGCATAGTTGATGAGAATACGGCATTACAGAGTTACCTTAATGCGGCTGGTTTTGATATAACCCTCAATCCGTTACAACGCCCGGCTTTCGCGGATATGGCTTCCAATGGCAAGGGTTGGAGCGGCATCGTGCGGCAACAGGGTTTTTCCAGCCCGGATCCGTTAATCAAGTATGCCGGTGTCATTTCCGGTCAAGAGTTTGCAGGGACTTTCGTTCCACAAGAAATGGTGGATGTCTTTAATCAAGGCATATCTGCCCCTGATTTCGCTACCAAGCAGCAGTTAACCCATAAGCTTATGGCTTTGGCGGTAGACAAGTATTGTATTGCAGCTTACTTATGCGTGCAGTCGTCGCCTATCTCGAAATTAGTCGTACTACAGGACGATGAATATGGTGAAGCGCCCTTTGGGTATCTCTCACCAAAAGCCTGGTTAGATAAATAGAGTCGTCAGGAGAGAGGGAAGCACAATAGGGACCCCGTGCTTCCCTCCTTTTTTCGCTGAGGGTCGATTTTAAAACTATCTTAAAACAGCTATCTGAAAACAAATAAAGGGGGTCACCTTTGTCAATCGAAGACCTGGAAAGTAGAATTACAGCTTTAGAAAAAAAAGTTCTTGAGCTTGAAGATATTGAAAAAATCAAAATACTTCACAGGGAGTATCTCTATTTTATATCCAATCTTCAATTTGATGAAGCCCTGGACTGTTTTACAGATAATATTGTGGCGGACGTGGCCGATTATGGCATCCGGCGGGGCAAAACAGAAGTAACCCGTTTTTTTAATGAAACTATTTATAATAATGTGGCAGTTTCCAGAGATGCCCATTTCACCGGCCAGGCGGTAATAACATTAGATGGCAATACCGCCAGGGGACACTGGATGTTCTACCGTTTACTGGCTAAACCCACTGTACCCGGCTGGGTGCAGGGCCGCTATGATTGTGAATATACAAAAGTAAGTGGTGAATGGAAATTTAGCCTGATCAAGATGAAACGTCCCTGGCCTGAATTCTTCAAAAAAAGCTGATAAATAAAACGCAAAGAGGCAAAATATGCCCATTTCAGAAAAAGAATATAACCGCCGGTATGCGGCCATCCGGAAGCAAATGCAAACAGACGGGCTGGACAGCCTGCTCGTGATAGGACTTTCTGATGATTTTAATCGCGGCAATATCCGCTATATAACAGGGTCGGGCAGAGGAGGTTGCTGCATATTCCCGCTTGAGGGCTCTCCGGTCTTGCTGACCAACTCGATTCTTTCGCGGTCACCCAAATTTCCCAGGACCATCGAAGCCTACAGTCTGCTTGAATTAGTGGAAACCACCAACCCATCTGAAAAGACTATTCAGGAATTATCCTTTTTTGATAAGGGGCAAAAAATCGGCATTGTGGGTATGAACTGTCTGGCAGCGCCCATGTATTTAAAGATAAAAGAAAAATTTGGTGATCGGCTGATAGATGTTGCGGAATATTTCCGGCCCTTGCGGGAGATCAAAAGTGCCGAAGAAATCGAAAAATTGTGCGCTGCGGCCGGTGTGGCCGACCTGGTGTTCAAGCGTCTCCGGGAAATCATTCGACCTGGGTTGAGTGAACACGATATTTACGGGGAAGTAAAAAAGGTGATCTATCAGAGTGGCTGTGAATACTCTTTCGATTTGCTGGACGCGGATGGTTCCAGGATGAATATGGCCTTTTTTCCCACGGAAGACCGCTTGGAGGAAAATGGTACGTTATTTATGGAAATTTCTCCCTCTTTCCAGGGATATTACGCGCAATTGCCAGTGACCTTGCCGGTGGGACAGTATCAGCCGCATGTGGAGCAAATGGTCAAGGCCTGGAATCAGGCCGATCAGTCGGTACGGAAGATGCTGCATCCCGGAACCAAAGTTTCCGATATCTATACCTTGTTGATCGAGTCCATCCAGTCGAACGGATTCCTCTCACCCCTGCGCCCTGGTCATTCGGTGGGTCTGGATATACTGGATTTCTGGTCCATCGAGCAGACCAATAATACTATACTCCAACCGGGAATGGTGATAGCCGTCCATCCGTGCGTTATGGTCAGTGTCGGGGGCGATGGTGTGGGTATGGGCTATACCTATTTGATAACCGAATCCGGATTTGAAAAATTAAGTCAGATCGATCTGGCCCGGGAATTACTCAGATAACTGGGATGTCGCCCAGCGGTTTTCGGAGGATCGAATATTGGAAGATAAAGTGACGTCTTTGCCCGAGCAAATTGAAACCGACCTTTTAGTAATTGGGGGAGGCGGCTCCGGTTTGGCAGCAGCTCTGACCGCAGCGGAAAACGGGATTTCAAACATTCTGGTGCTTGAAAAGAGAGGTGGATTAGGAGGCAATACCGCCCGTGCAACTGGTCTTTTTGCTTGTGAAAGTCCAGCCCAGGCCCGTGATAAAATTATTGCTGATAAGGATGATCTTTTTAAAAGAGCTATGCATTGGGCTCATTGGAGTAAAGTTAATCCCCGCATTTTTCGCGCTTTCCTGAATAAATCCGGAGAGACTATCAACTGGCTGGAGAGAAAAGGCCTGGAATTCAAAGTGATCTCCTTTTTCCCCAACCAGAATCCAAGAGTGGAACATGTGGCCAAAGGCAAGGGTGCTGAGGTGATTCAGATTCTGGCTGATAACTGCCAGAAAGCCGGAGTGAAGATTATTCTTAATGCTGCCGGTGCTAAAATAAGGTTCGATGACCATGGTTCCCTGACCGGAGCAATCGCTTTCAGTAATGAGAAAAGGGTGGAAATCAAAGCTCGGAGTGTTGTTATCGCCACCGGTGGATTTGCTGGAAATAAATCTCTACTGCAAAGGCTCTGTCCGCATTACTACGAGGATATGCCTCTCCGCGGGCTGCCTTTGATGGGAGATGGTATTTTGATGGCTGAAGAGGCTCGGGCGGCTATCGATAGTTTTGTTACCCTGCTTAAGGAAGGTCCCCGTGTGGATGCGCACGTGTGGCCTCTGGGAGGACTGGAAAGGGATCCCTTGACGGTGTGGGTCAATCAGGTCGGAAAGCGGTTTACTGATGAGACTACGGGAGATCACCCTTTCGAGAGCGTTAATTCTATTTTAGGTCAACCGGACCGGGTTTGTTTCAGTCTTGCTGATACTGCAGTTGTGCGGAAAATCGCTGAAAGAATCACTGGACTGGAAAAATCACTGGAGTCTGAGGTTGCACGGGGAAGGGTTACAACGTCTGCATCCTGGCAACAGATAGCTCGCTGGATAGGGGCTGAGCCGGCAGTTCTTCAATCTACCGTGGAAGAATATAACCAGTTTTGTGATAGAGGTTATGATGCAGTCTTCGCCAAAGATCGCCGCTACCTGATGCCTCTGCGCACTCCTCCTTATTTTGCTATTCGGGGATATCCTTATTTTCTGGATACGCTGGGTGGAATCAGGGTCAATGAACACATGGAGACTCTAGATTGTTCAAATAAACCGTTAGCGGGGTTGTTTGCCGCAGGCGTTACTACCAGTGGTTGGGAATCTGATTCGTACTGCAGTGATCTCAGCGGCAGTGCCTTTGGATACGCGATTAATTCTGGCAGAATAGCCGGTGAGAGTGCTGCCAGTTTTATTAAAGGTGAAGTTAATCGCTAATACTTGCTGATCGCCGCCTAAAAGTTTGACAATGCTGTGAAAACAGCGGATCTGCTGGTACAAGAAAGACCTTTTGGAACGGACTCAAATAACCCATCCCAATCGAATTCGGCCACAATCTATACCTGGTTATTTTCACCTTTAAGGATGCTCATGACGTGGGGTATGAAGTATTTTGGAGTCCCGATTCTTAGATAATTCAGTATTCGCCCACTCTGACGCGCCAACTGTCTCTTCCGCTTAATTTCCGGCTGCCGCGAGGCTTGGGATCGATTCCAGGCTTTTGTATGGCAAACTTGATTTTTAGTAAATGGGTTCATTTAGTTCCGCCAACTCTCTCTGAGCACGGCGCAAAATCAGAACGTTGTAGTTCATTATGGGGATTTCTCGATCTTTTGCACGGCTAGATCAAAAGGTATTGCTTCATCACAAGAAGCTTTTGCGGCATCGTAAGCACGAATGGACTCCAACTCTTCGAGTTCTGCGATCAGCCTTCGGTATGTCTTGATATCCAGAATCACACTTATAGTTTTCCCTTTATCGTCTATAATATATTTTCCACTGATTTTGGTGACCATATTTGTTTCCTCTTTTGTAATTACCAGGTCGCTTTTATAATAACAGTTCCTATTGTCAATCAAAAAAGATGGATATTCAATCACCGCCTGGATATTACGGTCTTCGAGATCCATTGTTACGGTTAAACTGAGCCACTGTTCCGGAAGGAGGGCCGGGGTGTTTATCAAATTGGTCCACCCTGCTAACTAAAGAGCCTCCCTGTAATTTAGTCCGGTAAATTAAAGGGGTGCGCATGGGACAGGGGTAGTTTTTATTAAGCGGGCGGTCATTCATTCTTCAATACCTTTTCAGATGAGTGTTTACGAACCCTTACATTTAGTTCAAGCGTATCTTTATAGTCAACGCTCAATCTTTAAACACCCAACTTCGCTTTAGCCTCTCGCCAAGGAATTATCTTTTCCTCCTTAACCTCCTGGATACTGCGACGTAATTGGTCAACTGCTTTATCATCGCTAAGTATTTCCAGGGTTTCCAGAATAGCCTGATAGTCTCCCCATGTCATGATTGCCAACACTGGTTTACCCCTTCGAGTTACTGCCACAGTAGCCGGTTCGGCTTCCAGCTTTTCCGGAAGTTTTGTCAATTCCCGCCGGGCATCTACCGTGGTTAGTTCTTTAGTTTCCCTTATCGTAGTCATGTCCAACCCTCCTATATCAATCCCCGTTGTACGAGTTGTTCAGCTAAGGCGTATACGTCTTTTCGGCTGCCTTCTCTGCGCAGGCCGACCATATACACCAGTACTCGTTTTCTGGCAATGTCGACTCTGTATACCACTCGATATCTTTGTCCTGCGGCTCGAACGCTTAAAAATCCAGCCAGCCATCCCCGAAGTGGTTTCCCCAACTTTTCAGGTTCATCACCCAGTGCATCAATGCGGCGCACGATTGCACTGCGAGTACGCCGGTCAGTAACGCTGCCCAGTGCTTCAAGGGCTGTCGGGGTGATCTCTATCTGGAAGGCCATGGGTCTCCTCTAATTAACTGATTTAAGTGTACATTTAGATGTACACTTAGTCAAGGCTTATAGATACCCGACATTCAAGGCAAACTGGCTATGTTCAACTCGGTTACCGTGTCAATGAAAAAAAATATTCCGATGATTAGAATTCCTGACTATTTTGAACATCGGTTCTGGACTTTTGGCCAGTGAACATCAAACTGAACCAGTCGTTGGGAGAATGAGATCTATCGTTACGGTTAAACTGAGCCACTGTTCCGGAAGGATGGCCGGAGTGTTAATCAAATTGGTCCACCCTGCTAATGAAAAGCCTCCCTGTAATAAAATCCGGTAAGCTAAATCGGGCCTGCTTGAGGGCGCTGTTGCCTGGCGGTCAAGCCAGTTAAGGCACTACGAATTCCAGAGGCTTCAAGCGGGATTCCACAGTCTTAGTTTTTAGACCCGGTTTTACGCTGCTCGGCTTCCTTGTAACCGAGTGCCCGCGAGAGTGCAGAAAGCATATACTGGTTCAGGCTTACCCCTTCCAGGGAAGAAATGCGTATGAGCGATTCATGCAGAGAGGGGGGTATACGCAGCACAATCTTACCACTGTATTTTTGGGGTTCCACCGGCTGGGGTATCGGTAAGCCCAATTTGAGGCACTCCTCGAACCATTCAGGCTTCTCTGCCAGCAGTTCCTTCACAGCCTCCTCCGGGGTATTTCCGGTCATAGTCAGGTCGGGTAGTTCAAAGTAACTGGCGACATAGTACCCGCCTTGCTCCGGGCGAAATTTGACGGTCATAGTATAGGGCAGGCTCATGTAGTATTCAACCTGCTTCTTGATATCCGTCTCTTTTGTTACCATGGCGGTTACTCTCCCTTCACCTCATCGATGAATTTCAATATGGCCTCAACATAGTGAGATTTGACCGGGTTCTCTTTCTTGTAAGGGAAAACGTGGTTGCCGATGTGAGCTTTCGGGTGGCTGCCGCCCTGTACGATTTCACCATATCTCTTAATCAATGCCTCGAAATCATTCAGTGATACATTGGCGGTGTTTTTCCGGATTCTCTGTTCTTTCTTATCAGGCTTGTTCATCTCTCAACCAATAGCTATATAGTATCACCCGTGATACTATATGTCAATAGGTTTGAGCCTTTTTTAAAAAAAATGTTTTTCGAGTAAACATACCTGGCCTCCAAAGCAAAACAAGCGAATAACTCTGTTGGCGAAAGGATTAGCCGCTCCATGCGAATATTTTAACCCTGTTTGAGCTACTGGGTTAAAAAACGAGAGTCACGCATCCGGTGTAAACTGAGCCCTATAGACAAATGATAACACCAGCGCTATCATTAAAGTATGAAAGGTAACGAGAAGCTAATCAATAAATTCCTCACCAACCAGTCTCATATCACGGTTGAGGATTGTGACCGGCTTCTCCCAGCGTATGGTTTTGAGTTTCGTAAAAGCGCTGGGAGTCATAGGGCTTATCACCAGAAGGGGCGGAGACCGATAATCGTAATCACTCCCAAGCGCACGAAATATGTGAAACGAGAATACGTTGAAAAAATAGTCAAGAGACTCAATTTGGAGGGATAGGATGGTGACAGAACAAAAGAGAAAACCTATGGAATATTACCTCAATTTGAAATACCCGGTAACGATAATTCCTTCTGAGGACGGCGGCTATGTCGCCGAAATTGAAGATCTTTCCGGCTGTCTTTCCCAAGGAGAGACGTTAGAGGAAACCTATGCAAACATCGAAGAAGCTCGCCGGCTCTGGATTGAAGTGGCTTATGAAGACGGCCAGGACATCCCCGAATCCCGTGACAATAAGGAATACAGCGGCAACTTTATCGTGCGCGGTCCCAAGAGTCTGCACCGTAAGCTTGACCAATTGGCTCAGAGGGAGGGGGTTAGCCTGAATCAATACCTGGTCGCTACTCTTTCGCACTCCGTCGGTGTGGAAGAGGTCAAGAAAGCCTGGCGCAAGCGGAAAGATCTCTAAAAAGCAAAGCTCCTGAATTCCTCCCTGAACCTCATGAATTTGTGGCGTTTTACCTGGTTCGACTGCCAGGTGTCGGCGCACTCATCCTCCCACCCGATTCTTCGCCTCGATGGGGGTAAAGGCGGTATCAGGACTCCAACAAAATTGACAGTTTGGAAAAAAGGGACAAATTATCCTGCCCGTCCGGGGGTAAATACTCAGAGCGGCTTGGTTGCGTAGTTGGAGGATTTTGGCGGGGGTACCAAATAATACTGGATGAGGCGAACGGGATAATACCAGGGCACAGAGTCAAGAAACCATTCACAGCTTGTGACAGCACACCCTGCTGTCTCCGGTATAAGTAATCATGGAAAAAGTTATCTAAAAAGCAAAAAGCTATAATCCCAAACTTGCCTTAACGGCCTCATTCACCTCCAACATCTTAGCCTCGCCCAATTCCCCAATTTTGTTCCTGAGGCGGGTTTTATCGATAGTCATTATCACCGCCAGATTAACCATGCTGTCTTTCGGCAGCCCGTTTTCCTTGGCTGTTACCTTTACCAGGAAAAGGTAAGGCTTCTCAATGGCAGTGGTCAACGCCGCTACAATGGTTGTCGGACTATATTTATTCCCAACATCGTTCTGAACGACAAGCGCGGGTCTCAACCCCCTCTGCTCACTGCCTCTACTCGGGCTCCAGTCAACCCAGTAAATTTCACCCCGCTTGATATCCTGGGGCATAAATTTTTTACCTCCACTCTGGTATTACTTCGTGCTCAACTTCTGAAGCCATAGCTGCGAATCTCCTCTGTTCTTTGGCTAGAGCTTTATATCCTTCTGCCAACTCTGCAACTTTGTGCTTTTCCGCCAGTTCCTGTAAGCATAAGGAAAATACCTGACTGCGACTTATCTTCTTCTCCCCTGCTATCGTATCGGCAAATGAAATCAGGTCTTTCGGCAAGCTTATAGTTATTTTAGCTGTTCGTCCCATATTATCCTACCTATTAATATGATAACTATTCTTACCAGAAAAGTATACCACTGACTAAGACGCAGGTCAATTCAAATGCTCGCTTAGGCCGGTTATTGACAAAAGGAAGCTCATCGCCAATAATGTAACCACTTAACTATGAATAATCGCAATCAAAAAACCAGTACGCCCCAGGATGACGGGAAAGAAACGGCTGTACAGTCCATAAAACGGGCAGCCGAAATACTGAACTGTATCAGCGACGGCATCAATTCTGTGACGGAAATTGCCGGAAAATGCAATTTGAGCAAATCCACGGTGCACCGCCTGTTAAAAGCCCTGTGTGAATCGGAACTGGTGATGCAGGACCCCCTTAATCACCAGTATTTTCTGGGTTATTCTATAATCAAGCTGGTTTCGACGCCGATGGCAACCCAGGAATTTTTAACTTCCTGCGCAGCGGATGAAATGAGCCGCCTCTCCGAGTCTACCGGGGAAACGGTTAGCCTGGGCATAAAAATGGGACTAAAAAATATCAATATCCATGTGGTTAACAGTCAGAGTGATCTGAAAGTGGATGGCGCTAAACTGCGCATCCGCCCGGTGCAGGTGGGAGTGGATGGGCTGGTCTTACTGTCTCAACTGGATGACAAGCAAATAGCCAATATCTTAAATACGGTCTATTCGGATAAACAGAACAAAGCCAGCCAGACAGTTATAACCGAACTGATAAACCGGATAAAGCAAATTCGCTCACTGGGCTTTGCCACTGGCCATAGTGAATTGACACTGGGCGTAACCTGCATATCAGCTCCGCTTAAAAATTATGCTCTGCCGGCCGTCCTGAACCTGGTGGGACCGGAAATCCGTATGAAACCCAAAATCCAATCGATGACAGCCGAACTGCTGACTGCCGCCGGGCGCATATCCGGCGTTTTGGCCAACCGCAATAGCCCAACTCAATCCACAGCCGCCAATTGTTGACAGTTTTATAACTGAAAATGCCTGCTTTAGTCTGTGCCGGAACCATCGAAACGGGGCCTCCGATGCGATTGACACATGGGCATGTTGTGTTATAATAGCTTAGAGAAAAGCGGGAACAGGAGTTCCGTATTGTGGAACTCAGTTGGTTACCAGCCTGAAAAGAGGCGGCTGACGATCCCAAATATTACCTGTTGGAGTACCTGAAAGCGATTGCCGGCTGGGACTATGATGTAAAAGAACTGCTGAAAACCGGCGAAAGAATCGAAAATATAAGGCACTGCTTTACGCCGAGAGAGGGTGATAATCCACTTGAACGTATAGTTCATCCGCGTATCCTGGGCCGCCCGCCATTCAAGGAAGGGCCGCTGCCGGTAGTCAGTCCGGACATTGAAGGCCAGATTGCGGTTAACCTGAAGGCGCTGGACTGGGACCCGGTGACAACCAGGCCCAGCCGGAAAAAATTGCTGGAACTGGGGTTGAACGAAATAGCTGATGAGGTATGGCCGGAGAACCAGTAGCAAAATTTCATGAATTAAAGGTTTGAGAAAGTGTATAGCTGGACGGTAATTACCGGAATGAAGGGAAAATAAGTTGAGCAAAGTGGTATCCCTGAAAGAAGCGGTGGCTGCCATGGTGAAGCCCTGGATGAAAATCCATCTGGCGGGGGGAATTGGCGGGCCTTCGGCGGCCGTGGACGAGATAATCCGTCAGTACCACGGCAAAAAGCCCGGTTTTGAACTGATTCAAAGCACAGTGACTGGTCATTCTCTGAATTTGCTGCACTGCAAACTGTTAAGTAAAATGATTTTTACGGTCTGCATGTCGATTTCGCCCTCGGGGCGTCCGAGCCGGGTTATGCAGCAGGAATGGGCGGCCAAACAAATTGAATTTGAAAATTGGTCGTTATGCTCTCTGCAGCAAAGGCTGCTGGCGGGTGCGCTGGGAGTGGATTTTATGCCTACCCGTTCGCTTTCCGGCAGCAGTCTGGCGGAGACCAACAGCCGCAATTTTGTGGAAATAGAAAGCCCGTTTGAGCCCGAACAAAAGGTCGGTCTGGTTAAAGCGCTTAATCCGGATATTTCGATTATTCATGCCTGTCTGGCAGATGAAACGGGCAACACGGTGCTGGCTATTCCCTATGGAGACGATTTGTGGGGGGCTTTGGCCAGCGGCTCGGTGCTGATTACCGCGGAGAAGGTGGTACCGTCCGAAGTAATTCATCGCTATTCAGCTCTGGTAAAGATTCCATCATACATGGTCAGGGCGGTGTGTCCGGTCCCGATGGGTTTGCATCCCTTTTCGCTGGCCAGCCCGGTACCGGACGAAATACCCGGTTATGAAACGGATAGCGGGTTTTTAAAAGAATTGCATCAGGCTACGCTGGATAATGTAACACTGGATCGCTGGATAAAAGAGTGGGTGCTGGACTGCCCCAATCAGGAGAGTTATTTACACAAACTGGGCACGGAAAGGGTAGGCAGACTGCAATTCTGGCCGGTTTCCCGGGAAAAAGTGGAAGCGCCGGCGGTTAAAACCGGTGAGGCGCCATACACTGACGAAGAAATGGTGTTGATAGCGGCTGCCCGTGAAATAAAACAGAAGATCAAGCGCAACAAACATAAAACAGTACTGCTGGGAGCCGGTTCGCGTTCAGCCGCCGTCCTGCTGGCCTACTACCAGCTTAAAGAGCAAGGATATGAACTGGACATCGTAACCGGCAACGGCCAGTACGGATATGAGCCAGCCGCCGGTGAGATGGCGGTGCAGAATTTAAGAGGCATCTACAGTTCCAAGATGGTTACTGATACCATAACGGCTCAGGGCATTCTAATCGGCGGGATGAATAACCGCTGCCTGGGAGTACTGGGGGCAGGGCAAATCGATAAATTTGCCGGTATCAATTCCACTCTGACTTCCGGCGGACAATTTTTGGTTGGTTCCGGCGGAGCCAATGACGTGGGGAATGCTTCTGAAATTATAGTGATCATTAACCAGTCGAAGGATAAATTTGTGGATGTTCTGCCGTTTATTACCTGTCCCGGAACACGGGTGACGACGGTAATCTCAAACCGCGGAATATTCCGTAAACCGGTGGGTAAACGCGAAATTATCATTAGTGCCTGCCTGCCGGACAGCCGCTTAATGGATCTTAATGAGCGGATTGCACGGATCAAAGCGGAATGCGCCTGGCCGGTAAGGACGGCTTTAAAAGTTCTGGATGTGCCGGAACCGGCTGGGGATGAACTGGAATTGTTGAGGAAACTGATTGCCTGAAAATGGCCGGAGGAGTGAGTCATGACAGGACCTCTAAGTGGAATCAGGGTAATTGAATGCGGCGGTTACCTGAGTGCGCCCTCGGCCTGTTATATACTGGGCGACCTGGGGGCGGAGGTGATCAAGATTGAAGACCGGGTTAAGGGTGATCCGGTTCGGGGAATGGAAACCACCTTTGGCCGCGGGATGATTATGCCGGATGGCACCAACATCCTGTTTGAAACGGCCAACCGCAACAAAAAGAGTATCACCCTGGACCTCAAAAAGCCAGCCGGCAAAGAGTTGCTTTTTAAGCTGGTAGCCAGGTCCGATGTTTTTTGCACCAATTTTTCACTGCCGGCAATTAAAAGCCTGGGGCTGGACTACGAGAACCTGGCGAAATACAATCCAAAGCTGATTTACGGCCTGGCGACGGGTTACGGATCACTGGGACCGGATAGCGAAAAAAGGGCTTTTGACGCCATTGCGCAGGCCCGGTCAGGCATCATGACCGCAGTGGGAGAACCTGACAGCCCGCCCTTGCAGATTGCGGGGGTTTTATTTGATCAGGTGACTGGCACGATTCTGGCCTCCGGAGTGATGGCGGCTTTGGTCGCCCGTGACAAGCAGGGCATTGGTCAAAAAGTGGAAGTCTCACTGCTGGGTTCGGGAATTCATATGCAGGCTTATAATCTGAATGTCACACTTTTAAGAGGACGTTCAATGCCCAAACCTTCTCGTAAGACCCTGCGGAACCCGCTGGCCAATCATTATGAATGCGCGGATGGGAAATGGCTGCTGCTGTGTGAAGCCCAGTCTGATCGCTTCTGGTCGGCTTTTTGCCGGGCGGTGGGACTGCAGAGTATTGAAAAAGAGAGCAAGTATTTGAACGCCAGGATGCGCCGTGAGAACTATCTGGAGCTAACTGAATTACTGGAAAAAACCTTTAAAACCCGGCCGCGGGACGAATGGCTGACCGCGCTGGAAACTCATGGAGAAGGGATGGCATTTTCTCCCATTCATGACCTGGGTGAACTGCCCTCCGACCCGCAGGTGATGCTGAATGAGTATATTACCGAAGTGGAGCATCCCACTATGGGCAAAACCAAAATGACGGGATTCCCCATGAAATTTAACAAGACGCCCGCTCAGGTCAGCCGCTGTGCGCCGGTCTTCGGCCAGCATACCGAAGATGTGCTGATGGAAGTGCTGGGCTGCAATTGGGAAGAGATGGAGCAATTGAGAAGCGCCGAAGTGATTTAGCACTGCCGGGATTTTTAAAAATGTTTTGCGCTAATTATTCAGGACTGGGGAGGTCTTAATGAATATCAAAGTCAAACAACAAAAAATTGATGAAGAGCTGTTTCTCCGTATGCATCACAAAGTGCTGGAAGAGTGGCCCACCGGAAAGGAAGTGGACCTGGAAGAAGCGGTGGAATACAACCGCAATTTGCCTGACAGCAAAAATTTCATGAAAGCCACTTTGAAACAGAAGGCTGAAGGGAAAACCACCATCTGGCCGCGGGCCGGCACTCCTGTACTGGAGGAAGAAATTGCCCTGGTAAAAACCCTGGTGGCTTCCGGAATAAGGCATGTCCCGGTCACCATTGACAGCTATACCCGCAACTATCAGTTTGAAAAAGCCGGTCGCGCCCTGGAAGAATCTATCCGGAGCGGAAAAGCGGTTTTGAACGGCTATCCAATTGTGAATCACGGGGTAAAGAACACCCGTAAAGTGATTGAGTCGGTAGATGCCGCTTTCAGTCCGCGCGGGGCGGTGAAACTGGCCATGGAAATTGCCCTGGCTTCAGGTATGACGGCCGCCGGGAAAAGCGCATTCCTGGAATTTGGCAGCTATGAAAAGAACCGCACACTGGAAGATTGCTGTGAACACACTCAATATACCAACCGCCTGGCCGGATATTATACCGAACGAGGGGCGGTTATCACCACCGATTTGCACGGCTTTGTACCTTCCGGGGTTTTTCCGCTGAGCATGAATATCGCCTGCATGGTGGTGGATGCCCTGATGGCGGCTGAACAGGGTGTGCGCAGCGTAATTCCGCTGGTACATTATAACGGCAACATGGCCCAGGATTTAGCCTGGACGCGAGTGACCCCCAAAATATTGAGAAAATATCTGGACCGGCACGGTTATGTCTCCACCCTTATCCCAGGCACTTTCTGCAACCAGATTCCGCTCTTTCCGGTACCGCAAAGCATGGGAGGCTGTTTCGGCTATCTGGGATATACCGCCATGGTGGCGGCGCTGGGAGAAGCTACCACTATTTATGTGCGCACCATAGATGAAGGAGCCGGAGTGCCCACCCGCGAAGCGCACGCAGTCAGCTATGAGGCCGCCAACTGGATTTGTAATGTGGTGAGGAAACAGAATATACAATTTGACCTGGCCGGGGTAGAAGAGGAAGAACTGATAACTGAAATGGAAGTGGATGCCATACTGGACAAAGTTTTTGAACTGGGCGACGGCGACTGCATTGCGGGATCCATCAAGGCTGTGGAAGCGGGGGTTATCGATTCGCCTTTCTGCCCGAACAAACATGTCAAAGATGAAGTGTTGGGCATAAAAGACGCTCAGGGCGCCTGCCGCTATCTGCATTTTGGCAATTTGCCTTTTAATAATGAAATCAAAGACTTCCACCGTCAGAAAGTGGCTGAAAGAGAGCGGCTGGAAAAACGCCGTATGGACTATGATGTGGTGATTGAAGATTTCTGGGCTTTCAGCAAGGGTAAGATAATCGGAAGCTAGGAATTTCGTACCCAGGGATTCTAAGGCCCAATTACGCTAATAAGCGATAAACAGCCGGGCAAGCCGGCAGGTAAACCAAAAGTAGCAGCCGGACTAATTTTCCGGAGCGAACACAGTAATCAGGAGTGGAGGCACAAGATGGCCAATAAACCGACTATCATAACCGGAACAGTAGGCAACGATGCGCATGTAATAGGCACCAAAATTCTTTCCAGGGCCTTCAAAGATGCGGGCTTTAACGTGGTGGCGCTGGGATGTCTGACTCCGCCGGATGAATTCATCAAAGTGGCCCAGGAAACCAATGCCGACGCCATTTTAATGAGTTCTCTTTACGGCATGGCGGAGATAGACCTGCGCGGCTTCAAGGATAAATGCCGGGAAGCCGGGCTGGATAACGTATTGCTTTATATCGGGGGTATTCTGGGCGTAGCCAGACATGATTTCAAAGAGGATGAAGTCAAGTTCAAGAAGCTGGGCTTCGACCGCGTTTATCCCCCGGAGGCTAATCTGAAGGGAGCGATTGAGGACCTGAAATCCGATTTGAAGAAGAAAGGCAGGATGAACTGAAAACCAGAATAATCTGGTTATCAACTGTCTTTATCAGAAAGTAATGGACACAAACTTAAGGCTGTTAATTGATTTCGGCAGCACTTTCACCAAGGTGGTGGCGGTTGATCTGCGCGGCCCCGAAATAGTGGCGCAGACCAGAGTGCCCTCTACCGTGGAGACGGATATCACTTTGGGGCTTGAACAGGCGCTGGCGGAAATTGCGGTCGGTGTCCGGATTGATAATCTGGACAAACAGCGGGCGCTGGCTTGCAGCAGTGCGGCCGGTGGACTGCGCATGGTCTGCGTGGGTTTTGTGCCGGAGTATACCAGCCAGGCCGGCAACCTGGCCGCACTGGGAGCGGGAGCCAGGGTAATCGGCAAGTTTTCTTATGAACTGGATGCGACCGAAATTGAGGAAATTGAAAAACTGGCGCCGGATATCATATTGCTAACCGGCGGCACCAACGGAGGAAACAGCAAGGTTATTCTTCATAACGCCAGGCTGCTGGCGGGGACCGGACCTTCCGTCAAGTTTATAATTGTGGCCGGTAACAAATCAGCCAATGCTGAAATCGCGCAAATAATTGCGAAGACCGGCAAACAGGTAGTTTTTACGCGCAATGTAATGCCTGAGATAGGCCAACTTGATCTGTCGCCCAGCAACCATGAAATTCGCCAGTTGTTTTTGAAAAACATTATACAGGCCAAGGGTATAGCGCGGGCCAGAGCAATTATCGGTGATGTTATCATGCCCACCCCTTCAGCCGTCCTGGAGGCGGCCAAATTGATGGCCGGCGGCTACGCTGAACTGCCCGGCCTGGGCGAACTGCTGATAGTAGATACCGGAGGCGCTACAACCAACGTCCATTCAATTGCCAGAGGCGAACCCCAAAGGGCGGATGTGGTTAAAGCCGGCCTGCCAGAACCTTATGAAAAACGGACGGTGGAGGGCGACCTGGGGCTGAAATATAATCTGGATGTTCTGGTTGACCTGCTCAGGGGGCATACCACTCATCCTGATTTTCCGGCCATTATTGAACGGTTTAAAAGCGGCCAATTACCGCTAACCGAGGAAGAAATGACCTGTCATACTATACTGGCGGCGCTGGTGGTGCGGACTGCAGTAACCCGTCACGCCGGCACCGTTGAGGAGATGTATGGGCCGTCAGGCCGCTATTTTATCCAAAGAGGGAAAGATTTGACCGGTATCCGCACCGTAATCGGGACAGGGGGGGCGCTGGTTTTTGCCGGTAATCCGCGGGAGCTTTTAAAACAGGCCCTGTTTGAACCCAATAATCCTTCCAGTCTGAAACCGGTTAACCCTCAATTCAGGGTGGATGAGAGGTATATTTTATATGCAGTGGGACTGCTGGCCCAGAATGAACCGCAAAAAGCCTTTGAACTGGCAGGCAAGTATCTGAAAATCTTGGAAAATAGCGGTGGAGATAAAGTGGGGTGCTGAACAATTGCCGGGCCCTGGATTTAACTGATGAAAAAGGCTTCCTGTGCGGGAAGATACTGGCTGATCTGGGTGTGGAAGTTATCAAAGTGGAACGTCCCGGTGGGGATGAAGCGCGCACTATCGGGCCATTTTACAGGGACATTCCGGCCCCGGACCACAGCCTGTACTGGTGGGCTTATAATTCCAATAAAAAAGGTCTTACCCTGAATCTGGAGAGCGGGGAAGGGCGGGATTTGTTCCGCCGGCTGGCAGCCGGGGCGGATTTTATCATTGAATCCTTTAAACCCGGATACCTTGACAGCCTGGAATTGGGTTATACCGATTTAGTCCGGCTAAAGCGGGATATAATTTTGACTTCCATCACCCCCTTCGGGCCGGAAGGGCGGTACCGGGACTATCAGGTGACGGATATTGTAAGTATGGCGATGAGTGGCATTTTGTATCAGACCGGTGACCTGGATACCCGGCCGGTGCACATGAGCCTGCCGCAGGCCTGCCTCCACGCCGGCGCCGATGCAGCAGTGGGTACACTTCTGGCATACTATCACCGCGAACAGAGCGGGGAAGGCCAGCAGGTGGACGTTTCCCTTCAGCAAAGCACCGCCTGGTTTTTGGCCAATGCCATCCCGATGTATGAACTAAACCAGATTGTCTCCCGTCGCTCCGGCTCTTTTCGCTGGAGCATGAAATCATCCCAGCGGCAGGTCTGGAAATGCCGCGATGGCTTTGTCTTTTTCAATATCATCGGCGGCCGCACCGGCGCCAAAACCCTCTTTGAACTGGTGCAGTGGATGGAAAGCGAAGGTTATCAGGATGAATATTTGCACAACACGGACTGGGAAAGGCTGGATATGTTTGCAGTTAACCAGGATGTGGTAGACCGCATTTCCAGGCCGATTGAAACCTTTTTCGGGAATCATACCCGAGCTGAGATAGCAGAGGGCGCCGCCCGGAGACGCATTTCGGTGTGCCCGCTGTCTTCGATGCAGGACCTGCACAATGATCGCCAACTGGCAGTGCGCGATTTCTGGACTAAAGTCCGGCACCCCGGTCTGGAGGAGGATATTACCTATCCCCGGAGCTATATCAAGTCCAGCGTCGTGGATTATAAAATAGATCGTCCTGCACCGCAGGCAGGCCAACATAATCAAGAGATATATGGATCCCTGGGTTTATCGGCTGAAGAGCAAAAAGCCCTCAGCTTGAAAGGGGTAATTTAGGAGCAGAAATTTGGTGGGCGGGGTAAATAAAAAAGTATTTGAGGGACTGGTGGTAACATCCTTCAGTTGGGCCATTGTGGGCCCCCTGAGTATGAAATACCTGGCGGATTACGGCGCTACTGTGATTCGCGTGGAAACTGCCAAAAGGCCGTGTACGCTGCGGATTTCCACACCTTACAAAGACAATAAAGCGGGATTGGACCGCAGCGGCTATTTTAACCATTTCAGCTCCAATATTTTAAGTTTGGCACTGAATATGGAGTCGACGCAGGCCCTTGAGATGGTGAGCAAACTGACAGCCAAATCGGATGTGGTGATGGAGAATTTTACTCCCGGTGTGATGGAAAAGTGGGGTATAACCTATGAATTCCTGAAAAATATCAAGCCGGACATTATATTTCTAAGGCAGAGCGGCTTTGGCAGCCAGGGGCCCAATTCCCGCCAGCCGGCCTTCGGCATGATCCTGGCGGCTATGGCCGGGATTCCCAACTTTATCGGCTGGCCCGGGGGAGAACCGCTGCCCATCGGTGTATCTGCTTATACCGATTGTATATCCCCGCGTTTTGCTATTTCAGCTTTGATTGCAGCCCTGGACCGCCGCAACAAGACCGGACAGGGACAACTTCTGGATATTTCCCAACTGGAAACGGCGTTGAGCTTTATTGCTCCGGCACTGCTGGATTACGAGGTTAACGGCCGGGAACCGGTCAGGCAGGGCAACTCCCATCCTGCAATGTGTCCGCATGATGTGTATCCTTGCCTGGGAGATGACCGCTGGTGCGCAATTGCTGTGGCTGATGAAAAACAATGGTATGCGTTATGTTCTGCCATGGGGAAACCGGATCTGGCCGGGGATGAGCGTTTCAGTGAACTATCCGGACGGCGGCGGCATGAGACTGAGATTAACCATATGATCAGTGCCTGGACGTCACAGCATTCCGCCGAAGAAGTAACCTCAGTCCTGCAGGCGGCAGGTGTGCCGGCCGGGACTGTAAAAAATGCAGCCGATATTTACCAGGACCCGCAACTGGCCGAGCGCGGGCTTTTCTGGAAGATGGAGCATGCCGAAATGGGTCAATTTTCCCACCTGGGGCAGGGTTTTATCCTTTCGGGCACGCCCGCCCAGGCACGCACACCCAGCCCGCTGCTGGGAGAACACACCGAATATGTTTGCACCCAATTACTGGGAATGTCCGATAGTGATTTTGCGGCTGCGGCTGCGGCCGGAGTTTTTGAGTAAAAGGGTACACGGGAGTTAAGTAGATGTTTTTAAAAGATAGAGTTGCCATTGTGACCGGCAGTGCCATGGGAATCGGCCAGGGGATAGCCTACCGGTTCGCCCGCGAAGGCTGCAGTGTGGTTATTGCCGATATTGCGGATACCATGGGCCAGGATACGGCGGCTGAAATCCGAAAGCTGAAAGTGGGCTCTTTTTACTCCCATTGCGATGTAACTGATAGTGCGCAGATCAAAGAGACCGTCAGGCAGACGCTGGAGAAATACGGCCAGATCGATATCCTGGTTAATAACGCCGGGGGTGTCCCCGGTCTGGGGGCTGAATCAATCGACGGAGTGAGCGAAGAAGCCTGGGACCGGATAGTTGATCTGAATTTGAAGAGTGTCTTTTTATTCTGCCGGGCAGTCATACCTCATATGCGGGAAAGAAAGTACGGTAAAATTGTCAATGTTTCCTCCATGGGGGCAGTCCATCCGCCGGCCTCGCTGGTGCATTACCATTCCGCCAAAGCCGGAGTTCTGGGCTTGACTCGCAATATGGCTCTGGAACTGGCACCCCTGCAAATCACGGTTAACGCCATTTTGCCCGGTCCCATTATCACGCCGTTTTGGGAACCGGTGGTCAAGAACGTCAGTGATAAAGAGGCTTATTTTAAAGAGGTGGCCTCTAAAGAAGTGCCCATGAAAAGGATGGGCACACCTGAAGATGTGGCCGGTGTGGCCCTCTTCCTGGCTTCCGACCTTTCATCTTACATGACCGGCGATGCCATTTTTGCCGGCGGCGGCCTGCCTCTGCCGGTACAGTAATTTCGAAGTGTACAGGAGAACCAGATGATTCTAAAAGATAGAGTGGCTATCGTTACGGGGAGTGCCACGGGAATTGGCCGTGGAATTGCTTTGAAACTGGCCGGCCAGGGCTGTTCAATTATGTCAGCCGATATAAAAGACTCGGATGCCGCCCAAACCGTCAGGATGATTACCGCCGGCGGCGGAAAGGCGATTTTCATGCACTGCAATGTCACCCGAAAGGCCGAAGTAGAAGACATGGTTGAGCATACCTTGAGGGAATTCGGCAAAGTGGATATTCTGGTTAATTGCGCCGGCGGGGTGCCCGGGAATCAGGGCCTTTTAAAAGAAATCAACGAGGAAGTCTGGCAGAAGGTCATGGACCTGGATTTAAAAAGCGTCTTTTTATGCTGTCAGGCGGTAGTGCCGTATATGCAAAGACAGGGTTACGGCAAGATTGTAAACATCTCATCCATCGGGGCCTGTCATCCCTCGGTATCTGTCAACCATTATCATGCTGCCAAGGCGGGTGTGCTGGGGCTAACCTATAATCTGGCTTTTGAACTGGCTCCTCAAAATATCACGGTCAATGCCATTCTGCCAGGACCGGTCCGGACGCCATTTTGGGATCCGGTAATTCAAAACGAAACAGATCCGGAAGCCAGATTTAGTGCTATTGCCAGGAAAGAAATTCCCATGCAAAGACTGGGCACCCCGGAAGATATTGCGGGACCGGCTCTTTTTCTGGTTTCGGAAATGTCATCATATGTAACCGGGCAAGTGCTTTTCGTCGCCGGAGGTCAACCTTTACCGGTACTGTATAAGTAAATACGGGTAGTAATAACAAGGAGTGGACTATGCCGGGCGGTTATATGGGGAAAATCCTGCGGGTGGATCTCACTACCCGCGAGATCAGGGAAGAAATGCTGGAGGAGAAAACACTCCGCCAGTTCCTGGGTGGGTACGGTCTGGGTTCACGCCTGCTTTATAACGAACAGAAGCCGGGAGTGGATGCGCTGGGGCCGGACAATATTCTGGGATTTATCAGTCATCCCTTAAGCGGAACCCAGGCCATCGCCGGCTGCCGCTTTACGGTAGTGGCCAAATCGCCATTGACCGGTACCTGGGGAGATGCCAATTGCGGCGGTTCCTTTGCCGCCTTTTTAAAATACTCAGGATATGACGGCGTCATGTTTAAAGGCATATCTGACCGGCCGGTTTATCTGGTGATTAATAACGGCCGGGCCCAACTCAACGATGCCGGGCATCTCTGGGGCAAAGACACTTATGACACGGACGATATCCTGAAAGCCGAACTGGGTCAGGATACAGCGGTGGCCTGCATTGGACAGGCGGGTGAGAAACTATCTCTGGTTTCCTGCATCATGCACAACAAGGGCAGTGCCGCCGGCCGTTCAGGACTGGGGGCGGTGATGGGTTCCAAGAAACTGAAAGCGGTGGCGGTTAAAGGCAAGATGGCTGTGCCGGTCCCGGATGCGGCGGCCGTCAAGAAACTGCGGTCATATTATTTGCCCAGGCTGGGCGGCCACTTGCAGGTGGTGCGCAAGTATGGCACTACTTTTACGCTGGTGCCTTCGGCTGAAAGCGGGGATTCTCCGGTACTGAACTGGAGCGGAATTGCCAACCGTGATTTTAAAAATGCCAGAACTCTGAGCGAAGTCCTGCTGGATGAACGCAAATATAAACCGGCGGCCTGCTATCAATGCCCGGTGGGCTGTGAAGCCGTTTTAAAAGAGGGGACAGGCGAATATCGTTATGCCGCCGGGTCTTTCCGTCCGGAATATGAAACCCTGGCCATGCTGGGGCCAAATTGCGGCAACAATAATCTGGAATCCATTATTAAAGCCAATGACCAGTGCAACCGCTACGGACTGGATACCATTTCGACCGGCGCAATTATAGCCTTTGCCATGGAATGTTATGCCAACGGGCTGGTTTCAAAGCAGGATACCGGCGGCCTGGATATGAAATGGGGC